>JALWGP010000068.1 GCA_027038775.1 Sedimenticola sp.
GCTCGGGGTTTTCGATGACCATGAGGCTGGCGTTGGGCACGTCCACGCCCACCTCGATGACGGTGGTGGCCACCAGCAGGTCGATCTCCCCCGCCTGGAAGGCGGCCATCACCGCCTCCTTCTCCTGCGCCTTGAGGCGGCCGTGCACCAGTCCTACGCGCAGCCCGGCCAGCGCCTCACCGAGCTGGCGCGCCGTCTCCTCCGCCGCCTGGCACTGGAGGCTCTCCGACTCCTCGATGAGGGTGCAGACCCAGTAGGCCTGGCGGCCGGCCTCGCAGGCGGCGCGCACGCGCCGGATCACCTCCTCGCGCCGCTGGTCGGAAACCAGCACCGTCTGCACCGGGGTGCGCCCCGGCGGCAGTTCGTCGATGACGGAGAGGTCCAGGTCGGCGTAGGCGGTCATGGCCAGGCTGCGCGGGATGGGCGTGGCGGTCATGATGAGCTGGTGGGGAACCTGCCCGCCTTCGGCGCCCTTGTCGCGGAGGGCCAGGCGCTGGTGTACGCCGAAGCGGTGCTGCTCGTCCACGATCACCAGCCCCAGGCGGGCGAAGGCCACCTGTTCCTGGAAGAGGGCCTGGGTGCCCACCACCAGGGGCAGGGCACCGTTCGCCAGCCTTTCCAGCACCTGCTCGCGCTCCTTTCCCTTTACCCGGCCGCTGAGCCAGCCCACCTCGACCCCCAGCGGCTCCAGCCACTGGCGGAAACTGCGCAGGTGCTGCTCAGCCAGCAGCTCGGTGGGGGCCATCAGCGCCACCTGGCAGCCGGCCTCCACCGCCTGCAGGGCCGCCAGCGCCGCCACCACCGTCTTGCCGGAGCCCACGTCCCCCTGGACCAGCCGCAGCATGGGCCGGGGAGCAGCCATGTCGGCCTCCAGCTCCTTCAGCACCCGCTGCTGGGCACGGGTGAGGCGGAAGGGGAGCCGCCGGAGCAGCCCGCGGCGCAGCTCCCCGTCGCCTTCCAGGGCCGGGGCCCGTAGGTGCTTCAGGCGCCGGCGCGCCTCGCGCAGGCTGAGCTGGTGGGCCACCAGCTCCTCGAAGGCGAGACGCTCCCGGGCCGGGTGGCGGCCCGCCTGCATCGCCTCCAGGGAGGCGCCCACGGGGGGGCGGTGGAGGTAGCACAGGGCCTCGCGCAGGCTGGCGAAACCACGGCCGGCGGTGAGCGGTTCGGGCAGCAGCTCCTCCAGCACGCCGTCGTTCTCCAGCAGCGCCAGCGCCTGGGCGGTGAGCTCGCGCCAGCTGAGCTGGTGCATGCCCTCGGTGGTGGGATAGAGGGGGGTGAGGCTCTGCTCGTCGGCCACGGGGGCGTCGGAACCGACCGGCCGGTACTCGGGATGGACCAGCTCGTAACTGGCCGGCCCGTTGCGCACCTCGCCGAAACAGCGCAGCCGCGTGCCGCGCCGGAGGGCGTTCTTCTGCGCGGCGGTGAAGTGGAAGAAACGCAGGATGATGCTGCCGGTGCCGTCGGAGAGGTGCACCAGCAGGGAGCGGCGCCGGCCGAAGCGGATCTCCACGTGGTTCACCTCCCCTTCACACACCGCCTCGTCGCCGGGACGCAGGGCACCGATGGGCACTACCCGGGTGCGGTCCTGGTAGCGGTAGGGCAGGTGGAAGAGCAGGTCCTGCACGCTCTCGATGCCGAGCCGGGCCAACCGCTCCGCCCGCTTCGGCCCCACGCCACGAAGCGCGGTGACGGGC
>JALWGP010000069.1 GCA_027038775.1 Sedimenticola sp.
TTCGGGTGAGGCCCGGGAGGCCGCTCCGCCCACGGTCATAGCTGTCCTGCATCAGTCCTCCGAGCACCGCCATCTGGCCACTGTGGACCCGGAGGATGGACTCGATCTCCCGTACCTGGATCTCGGGGACCCTGCTCTCGACTCCGGTCACCGCCAGGGCGGGATTCGGATCGTTGACGTAGCCCACGATGCGGGAGACGGTGGGCCGCACGTTCATGATCACCGTGTCCGCTTCGCTGATCTGCGGCGTCACGCTCATGACGAACCCGACGGGCACCGTGTGGATGGTGGTTTCGAAGGTGGTGTTCTGCAGCCCGTTAGAAATGCTGCTGTCCACTTCGACCGTGAAGTAGACCCGGTTGTCCACCACCTTCAGCAGGGCGGTCTGGTTGTTCAGCACCATGGCCTTGGGACTGGAGAGAATCTTGACGTCCCCGAACTGTTCCAGCATACGGATGGACGCCGCGATATTGCCCAGCGCGCTGTCGGGGTTGGTGTAGTTCAGGAGAAAATAGGGCGCGCTGGAGAGATTGTTGCCGATGGTGTTCTGCATCAGCGTGAATCCTTCGGTATCGGCGATGCGCGACCAGTCCACGCCGGTCTGGTAGTCGTAGGAGAGTTCCACCTCCACCACCGTCGCCTCGATGAGCACCTGCCGCTGGGTGCTCTCCTGAACCCGCTCCATCAGCTCCCGGATCCGCTCATGCTGGCGTCGCGTGGCCACGACGGTGATCAGGCCGGCTTCCGGGTGGGGAATGACACGCTGGGAGATACCGATGCGCGCCAATCTCCCGCTTCCCTCGCTGTCACCCTGTCCTTCGTCGCCGTTCTCCGTCATCGCATCGATCAGGCCCATGTCCTCGATGATCGCAGCGATGTTCAGGATGAGGCTGTACCAGAGCCTGTGCTGCGTGAGATTGAGAATGGCAGTGGTGGAATTGTTGGCGGCGGTGCTCTCGCTTTCGCTCCCACCTTCCCCATCGCTGTTTGCGCCGGGTGCCCCCGCGGAGGAGATCTGGGTGGCGATGGAGACCTCGCCCCGGCTGACCCGGTCCATGTAGAGGTAGTCGACCTTGTAGGTCCGGGCATACGGCGCATCGGGGGAGATGACGAGCGTGGATCCCTTGAGCTCGTAGCGGATGTCCACCTGGTCGGCGATGCGATCCAGGATCTGGGGCAGGGTCTGATCGATGGCATTGAGGGTCACCTCGCCCTCGATGCCGGGATAGATGTCCACGTTGAGCCCGGCATCCCGGCCCAGGGCGAAGAGCAGTTCCCCGACCGGCACCTGGTTGACGACCACCGTATACACGTCGTCCTGGGGAGACTCCCGGGGAGGCGGCAGTACAGGAACCTGCTGCACCGGCTTGGGAATGGACACCTCCGCCTCTCTGCCCGGCTCGTGCTTGAGGTGTCCGCTGGACGGCTCGGGCGGCATCATGGCACAACCCGCCAGCAACAACGCGAGCGCCATGGCCAACAGGCCATGGATGATGTTTTCTCTCTTCATCGTCTCTCCTCCGCCGCAGGCTCGGCCGCGACGGCCGGGCCGGCGAAAAGTCCCGCAACCTCTTCGCCGTACAGCCCCGTGTAACCCGCTGCAGCCAGCAGGACCACGCCGAGAATCACGCCACCGAGAATCGCCGGCCGGAAGAACCAGCGCCGGCCGACACGAC
>JALWGP010000070.1 GCA_027038775.1 Sedimenticola sp.
GGTCAGCTCCAGCTGGTGCTGGCGGGCGGCCTCGTCGGCCTGCTTACGCTTGCTGATGTCGCGGAACACTACCACGCTGCCGAGAATGCGCCCTTCTTCGTCGCGCAGGGGGGTGCTGCTGTACTCCACCGGAAAGCTGCTGCCGTCTTTGCGCCAGAAGATGTCTTCTTCCACATAGCGAGGCCGGCCTTCGTGAAAGGTGAGATAGATGGGGCATTCTTCGGCCGGGTATGTCGTGCCGTCGGGGCGGGTGTGGTGGAGTTTTTCGTGTTGGTTGGTGCCCACCAGGTCCTCGGGCTTCCAGCCGGTGATGGTTTCGGCGGCTTTGTTGAAGAAGGTGGTGCGGCCTTCGAGGTCCACGCCGTAGATGCCGTCGGCCACCGAGTCGAGGATGAGGTTGTGCTGCCGCTCCAGCAGGCGCCGGGAACGCTCCAGGGCCAGATTGAGCTTGATCACCCAGGCGGACATGAGGGCCATGGCGAGGAGAAAGGCCAGCACCGTCAGCAGCCAGTACCAGTACTTCCGCGCGGCATCCACCAGGGTGAAGCGCGCCGGCCGGTCGTAGGGCGGCAGGTGCAATTCCTTGAGCAGGTCGTGCACGGGCTGGTACTCGAGGGGGATGGTCCAGCCGGCGTAGTCGCCCCACTGGGCGGCGGGCTCCAGGGAGGACATGCGCAGCAGGGCGATGGCCACGCGCCGGGCCAGCCGGTTGGAAGTGTGGGGCAGCTTGCTGAAGGGCCACTCGGGATAGAGCTTCGTGCTGTGATGGAAGGGGTGGTCTTCGCTCCAGCGGTCGCCGAGGATCCGCACCTGGTCGAGCGGCGAGGCGTCGCCCAGGGTCATGGCCTCGAGGATGCCGGTGCGCACGGTGCCCACGTCGGCCTTCCCCTCCAGCACCGCCCGCACCACGGCGTCGTGGGTGCCGCCGAAGGCGAGGCTGCGGGTGTCGTCGTGAATGTCGATGCCATTGGCCTTGAGCGTCTGCCAGGCCATCTGGAAACCGCCCAGCGAGGTGTGGTCCACCGCCATGAAACGCTTGTCCCGCACGTCCTCCAGGGTGCGGATCTGCGGGTTGTCGGCGCGGGTGAAGATGACGCCGCCGAAGATGTTGAGTGGCCGGCCGTTGAGCAGGTTGTTGAGGGTGGCGATGCGGGTGATGCGGTAGCGCACCTCCATGTTGACATAGATGCCGGGGTTGACCAGCAGGAACTCCACCTCCTCCTTCCTCACCGCCGGTTCGATCTCGCGGAAGTCCAGGGGCACGATCACGAAATGGTACTCGGGGATCTCGCGGCTCAGGTAGTCGGCGGTGGGGGACCAGTTTTTCAGGGTGGCCTCGTCACCGCGGTGGCTGAGGACGCCGATGCGCACCTCGGGCGGCTCTCCGGCCGGTATTGTTCCGGCCGCCAGGAGCAGCAGCCCGGTCAGGGTCAGCAAAAAGGCCCTGCCGATGCTCAAGCCCGGATGCGAGAAAAGTCGAAGGAGAGCGTGCAAGGGTCCAGGTCGAACTCGCACGGTTCGGTGGTGGCGTCGATCTTCCCGTCCACCGGCAGCAGGGCCCGGCACCCCCTGCACTTGTCCGACGCTTCCTGCAGGAGTCGGTCGATCCGGCTGCTGATCGACCGGTGCTTCATACTGGGGGCCGGCGTCCTGGCGCAGGGAACGCCGTGGATC
>JALWGP010000071.1 GCA_027038775.1 Sedimenticola sp.
GAGCTGCTCTTCGTGCTGGCCTGCAGCGCCCCCGCCGAGCTGGAGGCGCGCCGCTTCCTGCCGCCCACCGCCGTGCGCCTGGTGCTGGACCGCGGCGGCAACGACCACGCCGACCGCCTGCCGCCGGAGAGGCTGCGCGGGGTCTCCCTGCACCGCGACCGCGCCACCGCCGCCGCGGTGGTCAAGTCGCAGGCGGAGCTGGTGCGCCGGCTCATGCAGCGGGGCGAGGCGCTGGCCCGGGAGCAGGCGGAAGCCCTGAAGCAGAAGGCGCTGTCGGCCATGCGCGCCGGGCTCGATGCGGAGATCCGGCGCATCCTGCAGCTGGGCGCGGAAGAGGACGACGAGATCCTGCTGGGGCTCACCACCCGGCGGGTGCTGCTGGAGGACTACCTGCAGCAGGCGCTGCTGCGGCTCGACGCGGTGCGGCTCATCGTGCGCGCCTAGGAAACCGCTGTAGGAGCGGCGCCCCCGCCGCGAAAGGCCTGGCACGCATCTGGAACCGAGAAGAACGAGATCCAAAAAGAGATGAAACACCCCCTGCTGCAAGTTGCCGGATCCATCCTTTTCACTCTGCTCGTAGCCGCAGCGTTCGGTACCGAACCGGAATCTGATCGTCCCCGCATCGGCCTGGTGCTCAGCGGCGGTGGTGCCCGTGGTGCGGCCCACATCGGTGTGCTCAAGGTGCTGGAGGCCCAGCGGGTGCCCGTGGACTGTGTTGCCGGCACCTCCATGGGCGCCATCGTGGGCGGTCTCTATGCTTCGGGCATGTCGGCAGAGGAGATCGAGCAGGCCATCCTGGAGATCGACTGGAAGGACATCCTCAAGGATGACACCAGCCGTGAGAAGCTCAGCTTCCGCCGCAAGCGCGACGAGGACGAGTTCTTGCTTCGTTCGGAGATCGGCCTGAACCGTGGCGAAGTGCAGCTGCCGATGGGGCTGATCCAGGGGCAGAAGCTGCTGCTGGAGCTCAAGGCCCTCACCCGGCCGGTGGCGGGGGTCCGGGACTTCGACCGCCTGCCCATTCCCTTCCGCGCCGTGGCCACCGACATCGCCACCGGCAAGGAGGTGGTGATCGGCAAGGGCGACCTGGCCACCGCCATGCGGGCCAGTGCTTCCATTCCCAGCGCCTTCGCGCCGGTGGAGATGGACGGGCGCCTGCTGGTGGATGGTGGCGTGAGCGACAACCTGCCGGTGCGCGTGGCGCGGCAGATGTGCGCCGATGTGCTCATCGTGGTGGACATCAGTACGCCGCTGCGGAAGCAGGAAGAGATCACCGATGCCCTGGCGGTGGCCGACCAGCTCACCAACATCATGACCCGTGGCAACACCGAGCGGAGCCTGGCGTTGCTGGATGCGGAAGACCTCCTCCTGGTTCCCGATCTCGGCGACATCACCACCCTGGACTTCCCCCGTTCCGGCGAGGCCGTGCCCCTGGGGGAAGAGGCGGCGCGCCGAATCGCGGACCGGCTGGCCAGGTGGTCACTGGACGAGGAGCGGTGGCTGGCCTGGCAGGCGGGCAGGCAGGGGGGGAAGAGGCGGGCGTTGGCGCCCAGGATTGCCTTCGTGCGCATCCGCAATGATTCGGGGCTCTCCGACGAGGTGCTGCGCCAGCAGCTGGGCATCCGGCCCGGTGAACCATTGGACACCCGGAAGTTGGAAGCGGGGATCTCGCGCATCTACGGCACCGACCTCTTCCAGCTCGTAACCTACCACTTGGAACGAACCCCGGAAGGCACCGGCCTGGTGGTGGAGGCCCGGGCCAAGCGCTGGGGTCCCAACTACCTCGACTGGAGCCTGCGTTTCTACGGCGACTGGCATAGCGGCAACGGCCTGGACGTGGGAGTAGGCTACACGAGAACCGCCATCAACCCGCTGGGTGGCGAGTTTCGGGCCATTGTCAGGGTAGGTGAGAATCCCGATGTTTTCGTGGAGCTCTACCAGCCCCTGGATTACCACCAACCTTTCTTCCTCAACCCCCAGCTGGAACTGATGCGACGGAGTGTCGGCTTCTTCTTCGAAGGGGACCAGATTGCACAGTACGATTTCAGGCAGCTCCGATCTTCCCTGGACCTGGGCAAGGAACTGGGCAGCTGGGGCGAGGTCCGCCTGGGCTACCAGTACGCCTACGACCGTTTCCGACTGGAGATCGGCGATCCCGTCAATCTGCCCGAAGGCAGTGAACACGAGGGCCAGCTCTACCTGCAGTTCTCCACCGATACTTTCGACAACCTCTACTTTCCCAGCCGGGGGCATCGCGGCGGGCTCGGTTATCACCTGTACCGCCGTTCACTTGGCGGCGACCACGATTTCGAGCAGCTCACAGGCTACTGGACCGCCGTCGGCTCCCTGGGACGCAATACCCTCCTGGTTCATGCGCGGGCGGCCTACCAGTTCGGCAAGGAGGCGGAGCAGAGCATCTACGGCCGCCAGGATCTCGGCGGCTTTCTTCACCTCTCCGGTTACGCGCGCCACGAGCTCTCCGGTTCCTACCTGGCTTTCGGCTACGTGGGCCTGCTGCGCCGCCTCAACGAAAGGTTCTCTACCGTGCCCATCTACCTGGGCGCCACCCTGGAGACTGGCAACACCTGGGAGTTCGCGGAAGAGTTCGGTAAAGACTGGATCATGGGGGGCAGCCTGTTCCTGGGATTCGACACCTTCCTGGGACCCCTCTACCTGGGCGTGGGGGCTGCGGAGGAGGACCACCAGAGTGCTTTCGTCTACCTCGGCTCACCCTTCTGACGGTCGCGCAGGAAACTTCCACCCTCCGTGGGTTCTCACTACTCCCCGTCGCGTTCCACGATCCCGTTCTTCACCAGCACCCGGTGGATCTTGCGGGCGCTGCGTGCCAGCTGGCTGAGCTCCGCCAGCCCCGGTTTCTCGCCACTCTCCAGCCGCACTTCCCAGTTCTCCAGCTCGGAGGAGAGGTACTCCAGCAGCTTCAGCGAACAGGCGTTGCAGCCGTCCTTGCAGAGCTGTTCCTCGGGGAGATCGAAGGGAATCCGCCTGCGGATCTCGCCGATGAGCCGGCGCATGGCCTCGGGGGTGTCGGGCTTGCGGGGGGAGGGAGGGGACATGGTGGACATTGTACCGTGGCGGCGCCGCCGCCGGCGGATTGCCCATGATGCTTCAGCTCGTCGAAACTCCACGGAAATTCCCGGCAGTTCAACCTGATATGGGCGTAAATAAGACGATTGTCATATAAAAATGAAATGTTAAGTTATTGAAACAAAAGAAAACGTGAATTTACGGTTTTTTTCTGTTAGCATGGCGTGCATCTTTTCTCCCGGCAATGGAGCACGAGCGCCATGGCAGAACGACCCGACATCGATCCCCAGGAGACCCAGGAGTGGCTGGAGGCGCTGGAGGCGGTCCTCGAGAACGAGGGGCCCGAGCGCGCCCACTACCTGCTGGAGCAGCTCATCGAGAAGGCGCGCCTCTCCGGGGCCTACCTGCCCTTCAAGGCCACCACCGCCTACCAGAACACCATTCCGCCCAGCCAGCAGCCGCCCTTCCCGGGCAACCGGGCCATGGAGCGGCGCATCCGCTCCTTCATCCGGTGGAACGCCATGGCCATGGTGGTACAGGCCAACCGCAAGTCCTCCGAGCTGGGCGGCCACATCGCCAGCTTCGCCTCGGCGGCCACCCTCTTCGACGTGGGCTTCAACCACTTCTTCCGCGCCACCAACGAGGAGCAGGAGGGGGATCTCGTCTTCTTCCAGGGCCACTCGGCGCCCGGCATCTACGCCCGCGCCTTCCTGGAGGGACGGCTCACCGAGGAGGACCTGAACAACTTCCGCCAGGAGGCGGAGGGCAAGGGGCTCAGCTCCTACCCCCACCCCTGGCTGATGCCGGGCTTCTGGCAGTTCCCCACCGTCTCCATGGGGCTGGGGCCGCTCATGGCCATCTACCAGGCCCGCTTCATGCGCTACCTGCAGGACCGTGGCATCGCCGACACCTCGGGACGCAAGGTGTGGGCCTTCATGGGCGACGGCGAGATGGACGAGCCGGAGGCCCTGGGCGCCATCTCCCTGGCGGCGCGCGAGCGGCTGGACAACCTCATCTTCGTCATCAACTGCAACCTGCAGCGCCTCGACGGCCCGGTGCGGGGCAACGGAAAGATCATCCAGGAGCTGGAGGCGGTCTTCCGCGGTGCCGGCTGGAACGTCGTCAAGGTGATCTGGGGCGGCTACTGGGATCCGCTGCTGGCGCGTGACAAGAAGGGTCTGCTGCGCCGCCGCATGGAGGAGGCGCTGGACGGCGACTACCAGGCCTACAAGGCCAAGGGCGGCGCCTATACCCGCGAGCACTTCTTCGGCAAGTATCCCGAGCTGCTGGAGATGGTGGCCAACATGTCGGACGAGGACATCTGGCGCCTCAACCGCGGCGGCCACGATCCCATCAAGGTCTATGCCGCCTACAAGGCGGCGGTGGAGCACCGCGGCCAGCCCACGGTGATCCTGGCCAAGACGGTGAAGGGCTACGGGATGGGCGAGGCCGGCGAGGGACAGAACATCACCCACTCGCAGAAGAAGATGGGTGAGAACGCCCTGCGCCAGTTCCGCGACCGCTTCAACATTCCCATTCCGGACGAGCAGCTCGCCTCCACGCCTTACTACAAGCCCTCGCCCGACAGCGAGGAGATGAAGTACATGCGCGAGCGGCGCGAGGCGCTGGGCGGCTTCCTGCCGCAGCGGCGCACCGAGGCGAAGCCCCTGGAGGTACCAACCCTGGAGACCTTCAAGGCACTGCTCGAAGGCACCGGCGAGCGCGAGATGTCCACCACCATGGCCTACGTGCGTTTCCTCTCCACCCTGTTGCGGGACAAGAAGGTGGGCAAGTACGTGGTGCCCATCGTGCCCGACGAGGCGCGCACCTTCGGCATGGAGGGGATGTTCCGCCAGCTCGGCATCTACTCCCACGTGGGTCAGCTCTACACGCCCATGGACGCCGACCAGGTGATGTACTACCGGGAGGACGTGAAGGGGCAGATCCTGCAGGAGGGGATCAACGAGGCGGGCGCCATGTCGTCGTGGATCGCGGCGGCCACCGCCTACTCCAACCACAATGTGCCCATGATCCCCTTCTACATCTACTACTCGATGTTCGGCTTCCAGCGGGTGGGCGACCTGGCCTGGGCCGCCGGCGACATGCAGGCG
>JALWGP010000072.1 GCA_027038775.1 Sedimenticola sp.
CATGGGATTTGCCCATCTATCCGGCGATTCTCGGGCCGGCGTCTGTGCTGTGGCCGCCACGCGCCCGGCTCACCGAAGCCGTCATCGGCGCGGGGATTTTCGCCGTGCTGGCGGGGATTGTCTATCTGCCATTCTATCTCAGTTTCCAATCGCAGGCGGGCGGCATTCTGCCCAACCTGTGGAATCCCACCCGTTTGCAGCAATTCGCCGTCTTTTTCGGTCCTTTTCTGGTGATGACCGTCGCCCTGCTGGCGATGGTGTCGCGGCGGAACCCTGCGCCCAGGCCCCTGGACGGTGGTCGGGTGCTGGCGGACGGCCGTCCCCTGTGGGGCTCCTCCAAGACGGTGCGGGGCGCGCTGGCCATGGTGGGTGCGGCGGTGCTGGGGGCGCCGCTGCTGGGGCTGCCGCTGCTGGCGGGGGTGGTGCTCGGGCCGCTGGTGGTGGCCGGGGACCTCCTCTCCAGCTTCGTCAAGCGCCGGCTGGGACTGGCGCCGGGGGCCATGGCCCCGGGGCTGGATCAGGTGCCGGAATCCCTGCTGCCGCTGCTCGCCTGCAAGCCCCTGCTGGGGCTGACCTGGGGCCAGGTGGCCTGGGTCACGCTCGGCTTCGTGCTGGCCGACCTGCTGCTCTCCCGTCTCTCCTTCGTCCTGGGGTTTCGTCGCCATCCCCACTGAGGGCGGGCGCGTGGAGGTGGTGCAGCACCACCTCGGGCGGGCAGTTGAAGCGGGCGGGCACGATGCAGGTGCCGGCGCCCACCGAGGTGTAGGCCTGCATGTGGTGGTGGCGCCAGGGACCGGCCCCCATGTGGCGGGGGCAGTCGGCGTCGAGGGTGAGGGGAATGCCGCCGGGCAGGCAGATCTGGCCGCCGTGGGTGTGGCCGCAGAGCATCAGGTGGAAGCCGGCATGGGCCGCCTGGCGGTAGATCTCCGGCGTGTGGGAGAGAAGGATGGCGACCTGGCCCGGCTCCACTTTTTCCGCGGCCTTCTCCACGTTGTCCACCCGGTAGAAATGAGCGTCGTCGATGCCGGCCAGGTGGATACGTTCCCCGTTCCGTTCCAGGGCCACCCCCTCGTTGAGCAGCATGCGCAGGCCCATGGCCTCCAGCGCCGGCACCATGCGGATGCTGTCGTGGTTGCCGAGCACGCCGTACATGGGGGCGTGCACCGCCTCGCAGACCCTTTTCATCTCCTTCAGGGCGGGTTCCACCGGGCCGTGGGTGGCGGCCCGGTAATCGCCGGTGAGCACGCACAGGTCGTATTCCAGGCCGGCCACCCGTTCGGCGAGCCGCTCCATGGCGGGCGGGTTGAGATCGGCGTGGAGGTCAGTGAGGTGGAGCAGGGTGTAGCCCTCGAAGGCGGCGGGCAGCCCCGGGATCTCCACCCGGTTGTGGCGCACCCGGATCTCCAGGGTGTTGCGCCAACCGCGCCGGGAGAGGCCGGAAAGGCGCAGGGCGTGACGCACGAAGGCGTGGAAGGAGTACCAGTTCTCCGGGTGGAAGAAGTTGAGTGCGCCGCCACCGAAGGCCCTGGGCTCGCGCTCCGCCTCAATGCCCAGGCGCTGGCGGGCGTGGACCCGGCCCAGGCGCTGTTCCAGCTCTTCCAGCAGCTCCTCGTCCATGGGGAGCATGATAGCGCCTTCAGCCGGGGCTTGCGTTGAGTGGCTGGAGACGGTGGAGGGGAACCTGCAGTGTTTTCATTACGGCAACGATGCGCGCCAGCCGTTTTTCCGGCAGGTGGGGACCGGTAGTGGTGCGCACCTCGAAGGGTACGCCGCTCTCGCGCAGCAGTTCCAGGCTCTCCCAGGCCCGTTCGCCGCTGCCGGGAACGCCGGTGAGGGCGGGATAGTGTTCCGGCAAGTCCTTGATGTCGAGCCCCACCCAGTCCAACAGGGGCAATAGCCGGGCCAGGCGGCGGGGATAGCAGCCGGCGGTGTGCAGGCCCACCCGGAAGCCCATGCACTTCACCTCGCGTACCGCCTCGGGCAGGTCGCCCTGCAGGGTGGGCTCGCCGCCGCTGAAGACCACGGCATCGAGCAGTCCACGCCGCCGGTGGAGCACCTCCAGCAGGGCCTCCCAGTCGAGCAGTTCGCTGCCGCGGGCGGGCAGCAGGTGGGGGTTGTGGCAGTAGCCACAGCGCCAGGGGCAGCCCTGGCAGAAGACCACCGCCGCCAGTTCGCCGGGGTAGTCGATGGAGGTGAAGGGAACGAAGCCGCCGATGCGCATGGAGCAGGGATTCTTTCAGTGGAGAGCTGTGTCCGGCTTGGGGGGAGAGCCGCCCGGGGTTCGCCTGCGGGACCGCCCTGTAGGCTTGGCCTCGGCATCCCTGCCCCGGACCTCCCGCAGTCGAACCCCGGACGGCTTCCCAGCCATTGTGACCGGTTGCCGGGGTGTGCCGGATCTCATCCCGCCCGGTTTTCCACGAAGGGCCGCCGCTCCCGGTACTCCGACTGCTTGCCGGGGTTGAAGGAGGTCACCGGGCGGTGGTAGCCCATGACCCGGGTCCAGATCTCGCAGCGGGTGCGTTCCTCGTCTTTCAGTTGGATGGGTTGCTGATGCATGGCATTTGTCCTCTGGTTGGTTGTTGGTGCTTGCTGTTTTACATTCCGCAGGGGGCCCCCCTGGGGCGAACCTGGATCGGGTTCGCGGCGTGGGCGCCGCTCCTACACTGCCTGTAGGGGGTCCGCCCCGGGCCGAACCTGGATCGGGTTCGCGGCGTGGGCGCCGCTCCTGCACCGCCTGTAGGAGGCCCGCCCCGGGCCGAACCCGAAGTTCGCGGCGGGGGTGCCGCTCCTACGGACTGTCCATCAGGTACCGGCCTGCTTTCTCGCCAGCAGCTCCTCGTCGCAGCGCGGGCAGAACTCGTGCTCCCCCTCCAGGTAGCCGTGCTTCGGGCAGATGGAGAAGGTGGGCGTGACGGTGATGTAGGGCAGGCGGAAATTCTCCAGCGCCCTTCTTACCAGCCGCCGGCAGGCGTCGGCGGAGGAGAGGCGCTCGCTCATGTAGAGGTGGAGCACGGTGCCGCCGGTGTACTTGCGCTGCAGCGCCTCCTGCATGGCCAACGCCTCGAAGGGGTCGTCGGTGTAGCCCACGGGGAGCTGGGAGCTGTTGGTGTAGTAGGGCTTGTCGGGGCTGCCCGCCTGCAGGATGTCGGGCCAGCGCCTGCGGTCCTCCTTGGCGAAGCGGTAGGTGGTGCCCTCCGCCGGCGTGGCCTCCAGGTTGTAGAGGTTGCCGGTGGCTTCCTGGAACTCCACCATGCGTTCGCGGACGTGGTCCAGCAGGCGGCAGGCGAAGTCGTGTCCCCATTCATCGGTGATGTCGTGCTCGTCGGCCGTGAAGTTGCGGATCATCTCGTTGATGCCGTTGACCCCGATGGTGGAGAAGTGGTTGCGCAGGGTACCGAGGTAACGTTTCGTGTAGGGGAAGAGGCCGGCGTCCATGTGGCGCTGGATCACCTTGCGCTTGATCTCCAGGCTGTTGCGGGCCAGCTCCAGCAGCTCGTCCAGACGGGCGTAGAGCCCCTGCTCGTCGCCCTGGTGCAGGTAGCCGAGGCGGGCGCAGTTGAGGGTCACCACGCCCAGGGAGCCGGTCTGTTCCGCCGAGCCGAAGAGGCCGTTGCCCCGCTTGAGCAGTTCACGCAGGTCGAGCTGCAGGCGGCAGCACATGGAGCGCACCATGTTGGGCTTGAGCTCCGAGTTGAGGAAGTTCTGGAAGTAGGGCAGGCCGTACTTGGCGGTCATCTCGAACAGGAGCTCGGCGTTCTCGCTCTCCCAGGGGAAGTCGGGCGTGATGTTGTAGGTGGGGATGGGAAAGGTGAAGACCCGTCCCTTCGCGTCGCCCGCCATCATCACCTCGATGTAGGCGCGGTTGATGAGGTCCATCTCGTGCTGGAGCTCGCCGTAGGTGAAGGGCATCTCCTCTCCCCCGATCACCGGCACCTGGTCGCGCAAGTCCTCGGGGCAGACCCAGTCGAAGGTGAGGTTGGTGAAGGGGGTCTGGGTGCCCCAGCGCGAGGGGACGTTGAGGTTGTAGATCAGCTCCTGGATGTACTGGCGCACCTCGCCGTAGCCCAGCCCGTCCTTGCGCACGAAGGGGGCCATGTAGGTGTCGAAGGAACTGAAGGCCTGGGCGCCGGCCCACTCGTTCTGCAGGGTGCCGAGGAAATTGACGATCTGGCCCACTGCCGAGGACATGTGTTTCGGCGGTCCCGCCTCCACCTTGCCCGGCACGCCGTTGAGCCCCTCGTGGAGCAGGGTGCGCAGGGACCAGCCGGCGCAGTAGCCCGAGAGCATGTCCAGGTCGTGGATGTGGAGGTCGGCCTCGCGGTGGGCGCGGCCGATCTCGGGCGGGTAGACGTGGCTCAGCCAGTAGTTGGCGATCACCTTGCCCGAGGTGTTGAGGATGAGGCCGCCCAGCGAGTAGCCCTGGTTGGCGTTGGCCGACACCCGCCAGTCGCTGCGGTCGAGGTACTCGTTCACCGAGGCGGCCACGTCCACCAGGGTCTTCTTGTCCTGGCGCAGCCGCTTGTGCTGTTCGCGGTAGACGATGTAGGCGCGGGCGGTGGCGAAGTGGTTGGCCGAGATGAGGGTCTGCTCCACGATGTCCTGGATGCGCTCCACCTCGGGCACGCCCGGCAGGTGGCTCAGCACCTTCACCACCTGGGCGGTGAGCAGGCCCGCCTCGTCCTCGCCGAACTCGCCGGTGGCCCGTCCCGCGCGGGCGATGGCGGAGTGGATCTTGCGGCTGTCGAAGGGGACGAGGCTGCCGTCGCGCTTGCGCAGGCGGGTGGGCAGGGTGGTGATCTGGGTGGATGGCTGCATGGTGTTTCCCGGTGGCTTGTTCTGTATGTTGTGCTGAAAAATTCTAGCATCCACAAGATGTAGAGGTTCGTGCGGTTTTTGATCCAGATCAGACAAATTCCTTCCATAAACTGAGGAATGTCAGAATGGAGGGATCTTTCCCCGCAGGAGGCCCGCCCCCGGGCCGAATTCGGAAACCATTCGCGGCGGGGGCGCCGCTCCTACCCGGCTGGAGCAGATCCAGCTGGCCTGAGGAATGTCAGGATGGAGGGATCTTTCCCCGTAGGAGGCCCGCCCCCGGGCCGAATTCGGAAACCGTTCGCGGCGAAGGCGCTGCTCCTACCCGGCTAGAGCAGATC
>JALWGP010000073.1 GCA_027038775.1 Sedimenticola sp.
ATCTCCGCCAGCGCCGCGTCCACCAGGGCGAAGACGTCGAAGCGGGCGCTGTCGGAGATGGCGCGGCTCGCCTGCTCCAGGCTCACGGGCCCCTCCCCCTGCAGCAGCAGGAGCTTCTCGATCTCCTGGCGCGCCGCCAGCAGGTTGCCCTCGGTGCGCTCGGCCAGCATCTGCGCCACGCCGCGCTCGGGTGCCAGCCCCGCCGCGCGCATGCGCTGCTCGATCCACTGCGGCAGGCGGGCGGCGTCGGGCGGCCAGAGCGGGAGCACCACACCCGCCGTATCCAGCGCCTTCAGCCACTTGCTGTTCATCTGGGCGCGGTCCAGCTTCGGCAGGGTGAGCAGCAGCAGGGTGTCCTGGGGCAGCCGCTGGCACCACTCCACCAGGGCGGTGCTCCCTTCCCGGCCGGGCTTGCCGCCGGGCAGGCGCAGGTCCACGATCTTGCGCTCGGCGAAGAGCGACATCTCGTCGGCCTGCCGGGCCAGCAGGTTCCAGTCGAAGCGGCCGTCGGCCTCCAGCAGCTCGCGGCTCAGGTAGCCCTCGCGGCGGGCGGCGGCGCGGATGGCATCCGCCGCCTCTCCCACCAGCAGGGGCTCGTCGCCGCTCACCACGTAGACCGGCGCCAGACGCTTCCGAAGATGTGCCTCGAGCTGGTCGCCGCGCAGCCTCATCGGCCCTCAGAGCGCCGCCAGTCGACGGATGAGCCGCCGGGCCAGGTCGCTGTAGACGTCCCTGCGGCGCATCTCTCCCTCGCGCACCCGGCCGAGAAGCTGGCCGCCGGGCGCGTAGACGATGCGCCGCGCCTGCAGCTCGCCGCTGCCCGCCGAGGTGCCCGGCGGCTGCTCGGCATCGAACCGGAGGGTGAAGAGATACTCGTACTCCACCGCGGCATTGTTGGCATTCACCGAGAAGATCCGGCTCTCCTGCTTGAGGGAGATCCTCAGGACACCACCGGCTTCGTCGGCCGAGGTGGCGAGCTGTACGCCGGCCCGCTCCAGCTGGCGCCGCAGTTCCCGCAGGAAAGGATGGTGCTCGGCCAGGCCCCTGAGCAGCAGCGGCTCCATGGCGGCAGGCGGCCGCGTCACCTCGCCCCGGGGTTGGAAACCACAGCCCGCCAGGAGCAGGACCGCCAGCAGGAGCAGGTAATACCGTCGCATCGTCATTTGGCCACGATGTTCACGAGCTTGCCCGGCACCACGATCACCTTGCGCACCGTGGCGTCGCCGATGAAGCGCCGGGCGTTCTCGTTCTCCAGCGCCGCCCTCTCCACCGCCTCGCGGCTGGCGTCGGCAGGCACCTGCACCTTGCCGCGCAGCTTGCCGTTCACCTGCACCACGTACTCGATGGTGTCGCGCTCCAGGGCCTTCTCATCCACTTTCGGCATGCCAGCCCCAAGGATGTCCTCGCCGTAGCCCAGCTCGCGCCAGAGCTTATGGGCGATGTGGGGGGCGATGGGCGCCAGCAGGCGCAGCAGGATCCCCATGCCCTCTTTCAGCAGAGGGGCCTCATCGCTCCGCCCCAGCAGGTTGGCCAAGCTCATGCAGGCCGAGACCACGGTGTTGAACTGCTGACGCTCGTAGTCGAACAGCGCCTTCTTCAGGATGGCGTGCATCTCGCGCCGCGCCTCGCGCACCGCCGCAAGCGGCTCGTCGGGCAAGTCGCCGGCAGCGAGGATGAGCTCGCGCTTCTCCACCGCCAGGTTCCAGAGCCGCCTCAGGAAGCGGTGGGCCCCTTCCACCCCCTCGTCGTTCCACTCCAGGGACTGGTCGGGCGGCGCGGTGAACATGGTGTAGAGGCGCACCGTGTCAGCACCGTAACGGTCGATGAGGAGCTGGGGGTCCACGCCGTTGTTCTTGGACTTGGACATCTTCTCCATGCCACCGTGCTGCACCGGCAGGCCGTCGGACTTGAGCACGGCGCGCACCACGCGCCCCTTCTCGTCGCGCTCCACCTCTACGTCGGCGGGGTTGAACCACTCCCGGGACCCGTCCTCGCGCTCGCGGTAGTAGGTGTCGGCCAGCACCATGCCCTGGGTGAGCAGGCGGGTGAAGGGCTCGTCGCAGTGGATCAGTCCCTCGTCGCGCATCAGCTTGTGGAAGAAGCGGGCATAGAGCAGGTGCAGGATGGCGTGCTCCACGCCGCCGATGTACTGGTCCACCGGCAGCCAGTAGCGGGCGCGCTCGTCGAGCATGGCCCGGTCGTTGTCGGGGCAGCAGTAGCGGGCGTAGTACCAGCTCGATTCCATGAAGGTGTCAAAGGTGTCGGTCTCGCGCCGGCGGCCATCGCCCAGGTCATAGAATTCGGGCATCTTCTTCAGCGGCGAGCCGCTGCCGTCGGGCACCACCTCCTCGGGCAGCCGCACGGGAAACTCGGTGGCCGGTTCGGCGTTGCCCTTGGCGTCGTAGACGACGGGAATGGGGCAGCCCCAGTAGCGCTGGCGACTCACACCCCAGTCGCGCAGGCGGTAGTTCACCGTTTTCCCGCCCTTGCCGTGCTCCTCCAGCCAGGCGGCGATGGCGTCAAAGGCGGCCTCGGAGGTGAGAGCGGTGAAGGGGCCGGAGTCCACCAGCACGCCCTTCTCGGTATAGGCGGCCTCCTCGATGCCCGCCTCGGAGCCGTCGGCGGGGAAGATCACCTGCTTCTTGGGAATGCCGTACTTCTCGGCGAACTCCCAGTCGCGCTGATCGTGGGCAGGCACCGCCATCACCGCGCCGGTGCCATAGCTCATGAGCACGAAGTTGGCGGCGTAGACCGGTACCGCCTCGCCGGTGACCGGGTGCAGCGCCTCGATGCCGAGGGGGAAGCCCTTCTTCTCCATGGTCTCGATCTCGGCCTCGGAGACGCCCCCCTTGCGGCACTCCTCGATGAACCCGGCCAGCGCCTCGTTGCCCTTCGCCGCCTCCAGCGCCAGGGGGTGCTCCGCGGCCACCGCCACGTAAGTGACGCCCATAAGGGTGTCGGGACGGGTGGTGAAGATCTCCAGCTTCTCGTCCCACCCCTTCACCTCGAAGACCATGCGCACCCCCTCGGAGCGACCGATCCAGTTGCGCTGCATGGTGACCACCTGCTCGGGCCAGCCGTCGAGCTGCTCCAGGTCGTCCAGCAGCGCCTGGGCGTAGTCGGTGATGCGAAGGAACCATTGCTCGATGTCGCGCTTCTCCACCGGTGCGCCCGAGCGCCACCCCTTGCCGTCGATCACCTGTTCGTTGGCCAGCACCGTCTGGTCCACCGGATCCCAGTTCACCGTGGCCTTCTTCCGATAAGCCAGCCCCTTCTCCATGAGGCGGGTGAAGAACCACTGCTCCCACCGGTAGTAGTCGGGGTCGCAGGTGGCCAGCTCGCGCTCCCAGTCGTAGCCGAAGCCGAGCTGCTTGAGCTGCGCCTTCATGTGGGCGATGTTCTCCCGGGTCCATTTCGCCGGCGGCACGCCGTGCTTGATGGCGGCGTTCTCGGCGGGCAGGCCGAAGGCGTCCCAGCCCATGGGTTGCAGGACGTTCTTGCCCAGCATGCGCTGGTAGCGGGCCACCACGTCGCCCAGGGTGTAGTTGCGCACGTGGCCCATGTGCAGCCTGCCGCTGGGGTAGGGGAACATGGAGAGGCAGTAGAACTTCTCCTTCTCCGGGTCCTCGATGGCACGGAAGCTCTGGTGCGCCTCCCAGTACTCCTGGGCTTCGGCCTCGATGCGCCTGGGGTCGAATTGCTGGTCCATGGAAAACGGTGTAACCTCTCTTCGCTAAGCGGGCTAGGATACCGCACAAGGGAGATCACATGAACCACCGCTTACTCGCCCGCCTCGCGCTTTCGCTGCTCCTGTTGCCGGCCCTGGCCGCCGCAGGAGAGGACGGGCGCTACCAGGCCGTGGTGCTGCATTCCGCCGGCACATCCAGCGGCACGGGGTCCATCAGCCCCAAGGTGTTCATTCTCGACACCCGCGATGGCCACATGTGGACCTGGGAACAGAACGCCCGGGTGCAACGCAAGAAGGGCGGCCTCTCCTTCGGCAACATCCTCACCTACCAGGGCAGGCTTCACCCGGGCTCCCGTGCGGGCGAGGTGATCAGCGAGGGCAAGTAGGACCCCCATTCGCGCCAACATGCAGACGAACCGCCCGGAACGCGCTTTCCTGCTGGTCTGGCTCGCCATCGGCGTGCTCCTGCTGCTCTACTGGGGCAGCCTCCACCGGGACATCGTGGGCCCGGGCGAGAGCCGCGTGGCCCAGCTCGCCTGGGAGATGCACCACAACGGCAACTACCTGCTGCCCACTTTCAACGGCCAGGTCTCCCGCGACACCCTCACCAAGCCGCCCCTCTACCACTGGCTGGTCATCATGGCCGCGCTGCCCTTCGAGTGGGCGGACTTCTCCCTGCGGCTGGTCTCCATCGCCTCCCTTTTCGCCAGTCTCTGGCTCACCTGGCTGCTGGGGCGGCGGCTCTTCGACAGCCGTACCGGGGCCTGGGCGGCGCTGGTGCTGGCCAGTGCCTTCGCCTTCGTCCCCTACGGCCTCTCGGCGCGCATGGACCTCCTGCTCGCCACCCTGGTGCTGGCGGCCATGGTGGCGCTGCAGCGGGCCCTGTCGGAACCGGAACCGCAGCGGCGGCGACACCTGCTGCTCTTCTTCGTGATCCTCGGCCTGGCCATGATGGTGAAGGGTCCGGTGGGCTTCATCATCCCGGGGAGCACTGCGTTGCTCCTGGTGGGCTTCACCCGCGGCAGAAGGGAAATCCGGCACTTCCTGCCCGCCTGGGGCATCGCGCTCTTCCTGGTGATCGGTCTGGCCTGGTATCTCGCCGTCCTGTTCCAGGTATCGCCGGAACTGGCTCGCAACCTCTTTCTCGACGAGCCGATGAACTGGGCCGAGGGCAACGCCGGCGGCATCCAGAAGCAGATCTGGTACTACCTGCCACTGATGCTTGGCGGACTCTTTCCCTGGTCCCTCTTCCTCTTCGCCGCATTGCTGGCCGCCCTGCGCACCACCTGGCAGGAGAAACAGGAGCCGCTGCTCTTCCTGCTCTTCTGGTTCCTGGGCGGCCTGCTGCTCTTCAGCCTGGGGGGCAAGAAAGCGGTGCGCTACCTGCTGCCCATCCTGCCCGCCGCCGCCCTGCTCACGGCCTGGTATTTCCGCGAGCTGGCCCGGCGGGGCAGGATGGGCAG
>JALWGP010000074.1 GCA_027038775.1 Sedimenticola sp.
ATCCTAAACCGCATCTTCGACGCCCTGCTGGAAAAGCGTTTCGACCGCGGCTGCACCCTGGTGGCCCTCGGGGGCGGCGTGGTGGGCGACATGACCGGCTTTGCCGCCGCCTGCTACCAGCGCGGGGTGAACTTCATCCAAGTGCCCACCACCCTGCTCTCCCAGGTGGATTCTTCGGTGGGCGGCAAGACCGGCGTCAACCACCCCCTGGGCAAGAACATGATCGGTGCCTTCTACCAGCCGAAGGCGGTGATCATCGACATCGACACCTTGAACACCCTCCCCGACCGGGAGCTTTCCGCCGGCCTGGCCGAGGTGATCAAGTACGGCCTCATCAACGACCCGGAATTCTTCGCCTGGCTGGAGGAGAACATGGAGGCCCTGCGGCGCCGGGAGCCCGCCGCCCTGGCCCACGCCATCGAGCGCTCCTGCGCCGACAAGGCGGCCATCGTCGCCGAGGACGAGCGCGAGGCGGGCAGGCGCGCCCTGCTCAACCTGGGCCACACCTTCGGCCATGCCATCGAGACCGGCATGGGCTACGGCCAGTGGCTCCATGGCGAGGCGGTGGGGGCCGGCATGTGCATGGCGGCCCGCCTCTCGCAGCGGCTCGGCTGGATGCCGGCGGAGGAGGTGGCGCGGGTGGAACGCCTGGTGGCCGCCGCCGGCCTGCCCATCCAACCGCCTCCACTGGGCGCCGACCGCTTCGAGGCGCTGATGGCGGTGGACAAGAAGGTGCAGAGCGGGCAACTGCGGTTGGTGTTGCTTCGGGGCATTGGCACCGCCGTGGTCACCGGCGATTTTTCCCGGCAGACGTTGCGCGAGTTGCTGGAAGAAGAGGCCGGCGCCTAGGAGGCCCGCCCCCGGGTGGAACCCCGAAAGACGCTGCCTCCATCAGCTGGATTCAGGGAAACGATTGCAGTATCCTACCGGGTTCTTTGCGGGCGCCGGCGGTTTCGTGCGCCCGGACCCGGAATTCTCACCGGTTGCAGTCCGCCTGCAACCCCGAAATCTGTGAAGAGGTTTGCCATGAGTTACGGTGCCTTGCCGCCGAAACAGGGCTTGTACGACCCGGCGAATGAGCACGATGCCTGCGGTGTCGGCTTCGTGGCCGACATCAAGGGCCGCAAGAGTCACGAGATCATCGAGCAGGGGCTCACCATCCTCGAGCGCCTCACCCACCGCGGCGCGGTGGGCGCTGACCCCAAGGCGGGCGACGGCGCCGGCATCCTGCTGCAGCTGCCCGACGCCTTCCTGCGAAAGGTGGTGGCGTTCGCCCTGCCGGCCGAGGGTGAATACGCCGTGGGCATGCTCTTCCTGCCCCGGAACGACGACAGCCGGGCCCGTTGCGAGGCGCTGGCGGAGGAGTTCATCGCCGCCGAGGGGCAGAAGCTGCTGGGCTGGCGTGACGTGCCGGTGAACAACGCCGACCTGGGCGAGAGCGTCAAGCCCACCGAGCCGGTGATCCGCCAGGTCTTCGTGGCCCGCGGCGACAACTGCGCCGACCAGGACGCCTTCGAGCGCAAGCTCTTCGTCATCCGCAAGCAGATCGAGAACCGGGTGCGCGAGTCCGACCTGGAGGGCAAGGCGAGCTTCTACTTCACCTCCTTCTCCTCGCGCACCCTGGTCTACAAGGGCATGCTGCTGGCGGGGCAGGTGGGCGA
>JALWGP010000075.1 GCA_027038775.1 Sedimenticola sp.
CTGCTGGCGCTGGATCCCGTGGCCCGGGAGCGGCTGGCCCGCCACCACGGGAAAGTGATCGGCATTCACCTGCGCGGCCCCGGGCTCACTCTCTATTTCGTTCCCGACGAGCAGGGCCGGCTGCAGCTCCAGGGCAGCATCGAGGGCGAGCCCGACGCCCTCCTCTCCGGCTCGCCCCTGGACCTGGTGCGCAGCGGCGACGGCGAGGGCGGCGCCGGCCAGCTCTTCGCCGGCCGCGTGACCCTCAGCGGCGACACCGCCCTGGCCCACGACTTCGGCGCCACCCTGGCCGGCCTCGACATCGACTGGGAAGAGCCGCTGTCGAAGTTCACCGGCGACCTGGTGGCCCACGAGGTGGGACAGGCGGTGCGCCAGGTGAAGCGCTACGCCGGGCAGACCGGCGAGCGGCTGGCGCGGGACCTGGGCGAGTACCTCACCGAGGAGGCGAGGCTGCTGCCCACCCCCGCCGAGGTGGAGGCGTTCGTCGAGGAGGTGGACCGCCTGCGCGACGACACCGAACGGCTGGAGGCGCGGGTGAAGCACCTGGAACGCAGCCTGACGAAGAGGACGCCCCCCGAATGATCCCCCTGCGCCAGGGAATACGGGTGATCCACATCACCTGGGTGCTGCTGCGCAACGGCCTGGACGAGTTCATCCTGGCCGCCCACCTCTTCCGTCCCATCCGTTTCTTCCGCTTCTTCTCGCCCTTCTACTGGCTACAGCGGGGCCAGCGCCCCGGCTACGGCGTGCGCATCCGCCGGACCCTGGAAGAGCTGGGCCCCATCTACGTCAAGTTCGGCCAGATCCTCTCCACCCGGCGCGACCTGCTGCCCGACGAGATCGCCGAGGAGCTGATCAAGCTCCAGGACCAGGTGCCCCCCTTCCCCGGCAGTCAGGCGCGCAGGATCGTGGAGCAGGCGCTGGGCGACGACGTCCACCGCATCTTCGCCCGCTTCGACGAGACGCCGCTCGCCTCGGCCTCCATCGCCCAGGTGCACGCCGCCACCCTGCACGACGGCCAAGAGGTGATCGTGAAGGTGGTGCGTCCCGGTATCGAGAAGGCGATCCGCCGCGACGTGGAGCTGATGTACACCATCGCCCGCCTGGCGGTGCGCTACTCGAGGGAGGCGCGCCGCCTGCGCCTGGTGGAGGTGGTGCAGGAGTACGAGAAGACCATCTTCGACGAGCTGGACCTGATGCGCGAGGCGGCCAACGCCTCGCAGCTGCGGCGCAACTGGCTGAACAGCGAGATGCTCTACATCCCCGAGGTCTACTGGGACTATTGCCGCCAGAACGTGCTGGTGATGGAGCGGGTCTACGGCACCCCGGTGGACCAGGTGGAGGAGCTCAAGCGCCAGGGGGTCTCCATGGCGCTGCTGGGCGAGCGGGGCGTGGAGATCTTCTTCACCCAGGTCTTCCGCGACAACTTCTTCCACGCCGACATGCACCCGGGCAACATCTTCGTCGACCGCGACGGACGCTACATCAGCGTGGACTTCGGCATCATGGGCACCCTCACCCGCGAGGACCAGCGTTACCTGGCGGAGAACCTGCTGGCCTTCTTCCACCGCGACTACCGCCGCGTGGCCGAGCTCCACGTGGAGTCGGGCTGGGTGCCACCGGGCACCCGGGTGGAGGAGTTCGAGGCGGCCATCCGCACCGTGAGCGAGCCCATCTGGGAGAAGCCCATTGCCGAGATCTCCTTCGGCCACTTCCTGCTGCGCCTGTTCCAGACCGCCCGCCGCTTCGACATGGAGGTGCAGCCCCAGCTGGTGCTGCTGCAGAAGACCCTGCTCAACATCGAGGGGCTGGGACGCATGCTCTACCCCGAGCTGGACCTGTGGGCCACCGCCAAGCCCTTCATGGAGCGCTGGCTCTCCGAGCAGGTGGGCCCCAGGGCCTTCCTGCGGCGCCTGAAGGAGAACGCGCCGCAGATGTCGGAGGAGCTGCCCGAGGTGCCCCACCTGGCCTACAAGGTGCTCAGCCAGGCGGCCGAGGGGAAGCTCACGGTGAACTGGAGGTCGCGCGATCTGCGCCTGCTGCGCCGGGAGCTGAAGCGGGAGCAGCAGCGCACCCGGCTGGTGGTGGCCGGCGGCGCGCTGCTGGTGGCCGGCGTCCTCCTGGGCGGCGTGGGCACGCCCCTGCTGCCCGCGGCCCTGGTGCCTTGGACCAGCGGCGGACTCGGCCTGGCGGGGGTGGCACTGGCCGGCAGGGGACTTCTCAAGGGCTGAAGGGTTCAGCGGCCCGGAACCGTTCTCGCCTCTTCCGCGGCGGCCTCGCCGGGCAGAAGGACCTCCGCCTTCACCAGGTCCTCCAGCGAAAGGTGGGCCATGAACTTGCCCCCCTTTACCCGCTGTTCCACCACGGCCCGGTCGTCCCGCACCTCCACCAGCACACCCTGGCGCACCGGGTCTCCCCGCTCCTGCAACCGAACGCGGTGACCCAGGTAGAGGGAGAGCCGGCCCGGGTCCACGGAACGGTACACCCACTGCCTGCGAGTCCGTTGATCCCCTTGGGGTCGCGGAGCGGCCTCCCGTGCGGTGCGACGCACGCTTTTTTTCTCCGGCACCCCTTCGACCCGGCCGAAACGCAGGCCTTCCACCGCCTCGCCATTGACGAGGAGCTCGAGGCCGAGTTTCTCGTGTAGCTGCTCGGCGGGCACGAAAGGAAGGAAGGCCAGGCTCATGGGAACCGGCGGCAGCAGATCGAGCTCGAGGCTCCCCCACTCCTTCGCGTACCGCTGCAGCACCCGTTCCAGCCCGGGGCCGGGAACCACGCCCCACCTCTCCAGGCTCTCCAGTGCGGCCGCCGCGAGCCGGGACTCGAAGGCCGCCGGGGTGAGCTGAAGCCTGGCGGCACACCGGCGCACCAGGCGCCTGCCGAAGCCAGGCTCCACTGTCACCTTCACGCGGAACGTGGAAAGCAGGGCCGTGCCCAGCTGCCCGCCCCGGAACCCTTCGTCGGTGACGTTCTGCAGCCGGACCTCCAGCTTCAGCCCCCCGCCTTCGCGGACCCGAAGCTCCGCACCAGCCTCCAGGGTGGAGGCCTCCGGCCGGTAGCCGTAGCGCCCCTTCGCTTCCGATTCCAGGTGGTCGAATCCGGGCACCCGAAACAGCCGAGGAGAGAGGCCGCGGTCCAGATCACAGCCGTCCCCCGCTCCCGGGGCCCGGCCAGTCAGCGGCAGTCGCGCCTCCGCCACGTGCACGGAGAGGAACCGGGGAGGCCCGAAACCGGCAAGGGGGTTGTTGCGCAGCAGGTAGGCCGGCACGGCAGGGCCCCGCAGCTCCACCCGGCCCAGTTCCAGCGGCACCGCGAGGCCGGGAAGCGCCAGTCTGGCACCCTCGATCTCCACTTCACCAAGGAGGCTGGTGCGCACCTCCTGGTACTGGAACCGGACCCCGGAATCGCCCTGCGCCAGCCGGTCCAGCCGGTCCAGCACGAAGAAGTGGAATCCCCAGTGGGCCAGCATGCCCAGGAAGAGCGGAAGCCCGAAAATCCAGAGCCAGAGGTTTCTGCGGCGTCTCATGCGGTGGCGCGGTCATGCCCCGGCCGCATGAGCGGCTCTTCCACCTGGCGGCGCGCCTCGCCGCCCAGCAGGAGTTCAATGAGCTCCAGGGCAAAATCCATGGCTGTGCCTGGCCCCCGCGAAGTGACCACCTTGTCGTCGATGACCACCGGCCGGTCCAGGAGCCGGGTGGCAGGAAGGTCCATGGCTTCCAGGACGCCGGGGTAGGAGGTGGCCTGGCGCGCCTCCAGCAACCCGGCCGTCGCCAGCACCTTGGGGGCTGCGCAGATGGCGGCAGTGTAGCGGCCCTGGCGGGCCATCCGCTGCAGCAGCTCCCGGATGCGCGGATCGTTCTGCAGGTGATCGGCCCCCGGCAGGCCGCCGGGCAGCACCACCATGTCGAACTCCTCGGAGAGCACCCGGTCCAGCGTGGTGTCCGGTACCAGGACCACGCCGCGGCTGCACTGGACGGGTCCCTCCTCCAGTCCCGCCGTCACCACCTCGATGCCCGCCCGCCTGAGCAGGTCGATGATGGTGACCGCCTCCAGCTCTTCACACCCCTGTGCCAGGGGAACCAGCACCCTTGCCATCGTTCTTCTCCCCATCGTTGTGGATCCAGAGAGATTATCGGGAATCGGGAAACGGGAAAATGCGACCGGATCCCCCTTTTGCCGCCGCCAGCGGGAAAGGGGGCCGGCTCACGCCATCACTGCCGGGAACCGGCGAATATCGCCATCCCCTTGAGCAGGTTGAGCGCTTCGTTGAGTTCGTAGTCCTTCTCCAGCAGGCCGTTCTCCTTGCCGTTCTGTTTCTTCTTCCTCTTCTTCCCGTTGGGATTGGCCAGGTGATCGGCCAGGTCGGCCTCCCGCAATTGCGGGGTGTTCCGCTCCACCTGTTCCAGCCTGACCCGGGTGAGCAGGATGTCCGGCTCGATCCCCTCCGCCTGGATGGAGCGGCCACTGGGCGTGTAGTAGCGGGCCGTGGTCAGCTTGATGGCGATCCTGTCGCTGATGGGAATGATGGACTGCACGGATCCCTTGCCGAAGGTGGTGCGTCCCATGATCACCGCCCGCCGGTGGTCCTGCAGCGCACCCGCCACGATCTCGGATGCCGAGGCCGAGCCCTCGTTCACCAGCACCACCAGGGGCGCGCCGTCGAGTTCGTCCCCGGGCTGGGCCCGGAACTCCAGGCGGGACTCCTTCTCGCGGCCCTGGGTGTAGACGATGAGCCCCTTGTCCAGGAAGGCGTCGCTCACCGCCACCGCGGCCTGCAGCACCCCGCCGGGATTGTTGCGCAGGTCCAGCACCAGCCCCTTCAGCCTGCCGCCGCTCTTCTTCTCCAGCCTGCGGATGGCCCGCAGCATGTCCTGGGGCGTGGGCGCCTGGAACTGGGAGAGCCGCACGTAACCGAACCCGGGCGCCAGCTCCTCCCACTTCACGCTGGCCTGCTTGATGATGGCGCGCGTGATCTCGAACACCAGCGGCTTGGGTTCGCCGGCGCGCCGCACCGTGAGCTTGATCTTTGTCCCCGGCTTGCCACGCATGACCTTCACCGCCTCCGTGAGGCTCATGCCCTTCACCGGCCGGTCGTCGAGGCGGATGA
>JALWGP010000076.1 GCA_027038775.1 Sedimenticola sp.
CCAGCTCTTTTCCCAGCAGGAGCACGTAGCCCGTTTCACGAAGCGTCCCTTCCACGCTGTAGTCGAACCGGTACATGCGGCGCAGCCGGAGGCCCGCCGAAGTCCAGCGCAGCCCAAAGCGCTGGAGGGCGACGGAATCGTCCAGCAGCTGGTATCCTTCCCTTTCGCAGGCCGCCCGGCCGATGGCCATGGCGGCCTCCCTGGCCTTCGCGCCGGAGGACCAGGCCAGGGCAGCCAGGCCGAGTACCAGAATGCTGACGAGCGTGGACAACACCGGACCAGTACCGTTTCGAACATGAACAGGAAAGATGCCTGCAGCCGCCTGAGCGTCTGCACCGGGGATATTACCAGACTCGAGGTGGATGCCGTGGTCAACGCCGCCAACAATTCGCTGCTGGGCGGGGGCGGCGTGGATGGCGCCATCCACAAGGCGGCGGGTCCCGAGCTGCTGGACCTGGCGCGCACCCTGGGCGGTTGTCCCACCGGGGAGGCGCGGGTCACGCCGGGCTTTCGCCTGCCGGCGCGCTGGATCATCCATACCGTGGGGCCGGTGTGGCGGGGTGGCACCCAGGGGGAGCCGGAGCTGTTGCGGCGCGCCTACCGCAACAGCTTGCAGCTGGCGCTGGACAAGGGGGTGCGCACCATCGCCTTTCCCGCCATCAGCACCGGGGTCTACGGCTATCCCAAGGTGCCCGCGGCCAGGATCGCGGTGGAATCGGCGCTGGAGGTGGCAGCGCAGTTCGAGCGCATCCTCTTCTGCACCTACAGCGAGCGGGACGAAGCCGTCTACCGCCAAGTGATCGAGGAACTCTGTACATGAAGTGGATCGATGAAATTCCCTGGCTCTTCATCGTGGTGGCGGCCCTCTTCTTCGGGTTGGCCCCCTTCACCCCCGAGCCCCACGTCTGGGAGAAGCTGAAGATGCTGGCCGCCGGTACCTTGGTACGCCCCATCGACATCTTCGACCTGGTGCTGCACGCTTCACCCTTCGTGCTTGCCGTCGTCAAGTACTGGCGCGACCGGCAGCTGGCGAAGGAGAACCCCGAAACCTGATCCGCGGGCCGGGCTTCGACCCGGCAGCGGCCTCAGGGCCTTCTCTCCGCGATCCGGTCCAGCCTCAGCCGCTCCCGCTCGTCGAAGAGCCGTCGGCTGCCGCCCCAGACCGCCGCCATGCTGCCCAGCCCCGAGCCGGCGGCGATGAGCAGCAGGATCATCAGCTGGTACTTGGCCGCCTCCATGGGCGGGCTGCCGGCCAGGATCTGGCCCGTCATCATCCCCGGCAGGGCGACGATGCCGGCGGTGGTCATGGCGTTGATGATGGGGATCAGGCCCGAGCGGAGAGCGTCGCGGCGGATGGACGAGATGGCCTGCTGCCAGGTGTGGCCCAGGATCAGGCGCGCCTCGATGCGGCTGCGCTGTTCCCAGGCCGTGCGGGTGAGGTTGTCCAGAGCGATGGCGACGCCCGACATGGTGTTGCCCAGCAGCATGCCCAGCAGGGGAATGAGGTACTGGGGCTGGTACCAGGGCTCCACCTGGACCACCAGGGTGAGCGCCATCAGGGTGATGGTGAAGGAGGAGAGAAACATGGAAGTGGTGCCCAGCCCGTACCCCCAGAGTCCCCGGAAACGCCGCTGCTGCCGCGCCATCACCTCGTAGCCCGCCACCGCCAGCATCACCAGCGTCATCAGTCCCAGCAGTGGCAGGCTGGTCTGGGCGAAGAGGGTCTTGAGAATCATGCCCAGCAGCATGAGCTGCACGGCGCTGCGGCCGGCGGCGATGAGTAGCCGGCGCCCCACTCCCAGGTGGAGTAGCCAGGAGAGGAGTGCCAGCAACCCCACCAGCGAGGCGGAGAGGGCAAGGTCCCGGGGGGTGAGGCGAATCAGTTCCATGCCGTCTCCAGCTTCACCACCCTGCCTTTCTTCAGCCACAGGGTTCCCCGGCAGGGGGTGGTTTCGTTTTCCGAGCCGTGGCTCACCCAGAGGATGGGGGTTCGACGGTTCTCCTGGTAGTCGCGGATCACCCCCACCACCCGTTCGGCGTTGGCCGAATCGAGATTGGCCACGGGCTCGTCGAGGAGCAGGGCGGCGGGCTCGTTGGACAGCAGGCGCGCCAGCGCCAGCCGCTGCCGCTCGCCGGTGGAGAGCCGCGCCACCTGCCAGCCGAGCACTTCGGCCCCGAAACCCAGCCGCTCCAGCAGGGAGAGGTCCCAGTGGCTATGGTGGTCGCCCACGCGGTCTTCCCACCAGTGGCTCTCCGCCGGCAGGTAGCCTGCCAGCCTGCGCCACCGGTGGGCCGGCACCCGGCTGCGCCGAAGGGTTCCCACGAAGACCTCGCCCTCGTTCGGGTCCAGGTCGGCAACCGCCCGCAGCAGCAGGCTTTTCCCCGCGCCGGAAGGGCCGCGCACGAAGCAGGTGCAACCGGCGGGTACCTCGAGGGAGAGCGGCTCCCCCAGCAGAGGGCGCAGCCGTTCGAGTTTCAGGGAGGCTGGCGCTGGCAATTTCGGCAAACTGGACTACGCTTGGAGTGAACCCGCTCCGCAAGGGAGCGGGGTGGAAGGGGGAAGCCGGAAGCCGTTTTCCGCGCCCCTTCCTCGATAGAGCGATCATTATTACGAGGAGGAGAGCATATCATGAGTGCAGTAGCCAAAGAGCGGGTCCCGGATCATCTCACCACCACGGATTTCGAAGAGTGGGACGAGGAGGTGGCCAGGGCCCTGGCCACCGCCGAGGGAGTGGAGCTCACCGACGAGCACTGGGACGTCATCTACTACCTGCGGGAGCGTTGCCGCACCGAGGGGACCGAGTGTTCCGCCCGCCAGGTGAGTCAGGCGCTCGCCAAGCGGTACGCCGACAAGGGGGGCAAGCGCTACCTCTACACCCTCTTCCCGCGCGGGCCGGTGTTCCAGGCGAGCAAGATCGCCGGCATCCCCATGCCCGCCCACGTGGTGGACCTCTCCTTCGGCAGCGTCTATTGATGTGGAGACCTGCTCAAGGAAGAGTAGGATGGGCAAAGGCCGACAGGCCGTGCCCATCAACTGGTGGGCACGCTGCGCTTTGCCCACCCTACAGTGGCTGCTAAGCTGATCCGGTCCTGCGGAACAGCAGGTCCCTGACCTCGTGGCCCAGGCGCTGGCCGCGGGCCTCGAACTTGGTGAGCGGCCGGGTCTCGGGGCGCTCCGCGTACCGGCCGGGGCCTGCCAGGTTCTCGAAACGCTCGGGGCGGGCCTCGAAGTGTTCCAGGATCCACTCCGCGTAGGGTTCCCAGTCGGTGGCGGCGTGAAAGAGGCCGCCGGGCTCCAGCCGGCTGGCCACCAGCTCCACGAAGGCGGGCTGGACGATGCGCCGCTTGTGGTGGCGCTTCTTGTGCCAGGGGTCGGGAAAGAGAAGCAGGATGCCCGCCAGGGAGGCCGGCGGAATCATCTTCTCCAGCACCTCCACGGCGTCGTGGCGCAGGACGCGGACGTTCTCCAGCCCCAGCTCCCCGATCCTCCTGAGCAGTCGCCCCACGCCGGGGGGGTGTACCTCGATGCCCAGCCAGTTGCGCTCGGGGTGGGCGGCGGCCATGGTGGCCAGGGACTCGCCGTTGCCGAAGCCGATCTCCAGCCAGACCGGGTGGTCGTTGCCGAAGAGTGCCTGGAAGTCCAGCGGCCTCTCCGGGTCGAACTCCACGCCGAAGCGCGGCCAGCCCTGCTCGAAGGCGCGCTGCTGGCCCCGGGTCATGCGGCCGCCGCGCAGGACAAAGCTGCGGATCTTGCGGGGTTTGTCTTTCATCAGTCGATACGGATGAATTCCATGCCTTTCCGCTCGCGTTCGAGGGGTCTGCCGGGTGGGTCTGGCGGGACGTCCGAGGCCAGGGATGGCCGAGGTCGAGCCCACATGGATGTGCTCGTGGCGGTCCCGACAGACCCCCGGTGGCGGGATGTGGCTCAGAAGAAGAGCCCCTCCAGCGGCGAAGAGGCGGAGGCGTAGCGCCTCGGCTGCATGCGCCCCGCGAGATAGGCTTCACGGCCGGCCTGGATCGCCTTCTTCATGGCCGAGGCCATGAGCACCGGGTCCTTCGCCGCGGCGATGGCGGTGTTCATGAGCACGCCGTCGCAGCCCAGCTCCATGGCCACTGCGGCGTGGGAGGCGGTGCCCACGCCGGCGTCCACCAGGATGGGCACCTTGGCGTTCTCCACGATCTCCAGGATGTTGTAGGGGTTGCGGATGCCCAGTCCCGAGCCGATGGGGGCCGCCAGGGGCATCACCGCCACGCAGCCCATCTGCTCCAGCTCACGGGCGATGATGGGGTCGTCGTTGGTGTAGACCATCACGTCGAAGCCGTCCTTGATCAGCTCCTCGGCGGCGTGCAGGGTGGCGATGACGTCGGGAAAGAGGGTCTTCTCGTCGCCCAGCACCTCCAGCTTCACCAGGTTGTGCCCGTCCAGCAGCTCGCGCGCCAGGCGGCAGGTGCGCACCGCCGTCTTGGCGTCGTAGCAGCCGGCGGTGTTGGGCAGGATGGTGTACTTCTCCGGCGGCACCACGTCGAGAATGTTGGGTTCGTCGGGGTCCTGACCGATGTTGGTGCGGCGTACCGCGATGGTGACGATCTCGGCACCGCTCGCCTCGATGGCGCGGCGGGTCTCCTCCATGTCCCTGTACTTGCCGGTGCCCACCAGCAGGCGGGAAGTGAATGCACGGCCGGCGATGGTGAAGGTGTCCTGGGGTTCGCTCATTTGAAAAACTGCCTCGGGGGTAAGGGGAACGAAATTCTATCTGAAAACGGCAAAGGGCAGGAGCGGAGGTGGTCCGGCCATTCGCGGCGGAGACGCGGATCCTACCTGCAACAGGCTCCCTTGCCCTCCAGCTGCACCGGCGGACAGGGAAGGCTCCCGTAGGAGCAGAAGACGCAGCAGTCCCCCGGTCTTGGCTTCAGCAGGGTGCCGCAGCCGGTGCACTCGTAGTACCACTGGCAGGCGTCGGTGGGCATGGTCTCTTCCTTCGAGAGGCCGCACTCGGGGCAGGTGATCACCGACTGCAGGACCACCTCCATCAGCCGCCCCCGATGGCCTGCACCACCTCCACGCGGTCACCCTCCTGCAGGCGGTGGCGGGCGTGTTCGCTGCGGGGGACCAGCTCCTCATTCACTTCGATGGCGTAGCGGCTGCCCTCCAGGCGCAGGTCGGCCACGAGCGACGACAGGGTCGCGCCTTCTGCCACCTCGCGGGGTTTACCGTTCACCTGGATCTGCATCGGATTCTCGCAAGGGGTGATTTCTACGGTAATTTTACACTAAACTCTTGCCCAGTTCGCCCATCTTCCAGGCCGATTCCAGCATGAAACAGTTCCACGAAAACCTCATCTCCGTGGAGGAGGCCCACACTCTGGACGGCCTGCTCGTGCGGCGCGTGCACCGTTCTCCCGACGGGCTGGCCTACCAGTACTTCGAGCGTGCCGACAAGCAGTGGCACAGCCTCACCTGGCGGGAGATGGCCGACGCCGTGGCCCGCTGGCGGCGGGCGCTGGCGCAGGAGGATCTCAAGCCCGGAGACCGGGTGGCGGTACTGTTGCGCAACTGCCCCGAGTGGCTCATGTGGGACCAGGCGGCGCTCAGCCTGGGGCTGGTCACCGTGCCCCTCTACACCGATGACCGGCCCGACAACATCGCCTACATTCTCGACGAGGCGGGGGTGAAGGCGATGCTGGTGCAGGACGCCGGCCGCTGGAAGCGCCTGGTGCCCTGCCTGCCGGAAGAGGGGGGCGGGCCACTGCAGCGGGTGCTGCTGCTGGACGACAGCAAGGAGGCGGAGAAGTGCGAGCGCAACGACGACCGCGTGGTGCGGGTCTCCCGCTGGCTGCCGGAATCGGGCGGCGAGCTCGCGGTGCGCAGGGAGGCCGATCCCCACGAGCTGGCCTCCATCGTCTACACCTCGGGCACCACCGGCCGCCCCAAGGGCGTGATGCTGAGCCACCACAACATGCTCTCGGTGGCCCACGGCAGCCTCACGGTGCTCGACTGTTACGAGGAGGACAAGTTCCTCTCTTTTCTGCCCCTCTCTCACACCCTGGAGCGCACCGCCGGCTACTACCTGCCCATGATGGCGGGTGCGGCGGTGGCCTTCTCCCGCTCGGTGGCGCAGCTGGGCGATGACCTGATGAAGGTGCGGCCCACCGCCATCATCGCCGTGCCGCGCATCTTCGAGAAGGTGTACGGCCGCATCCAGGACCAGCTGAAGAAGAAGTCGCCCCTGGCGCGCCGTCTCTTCGACCTGGCGGTGGGAGTGGGCTGGAGCCGCTTCGAATACCAGCAGGGTCGCGCTGGCTGGTCGCCGAGGCTGCTGCTGTGGCCGCTGCTGGAGCGGCTGGTGGCGCGCAACGTGGTGGCGAAGCTGGGTGGCCAACTGCGGCTGGCGGTGAGCGGCGGTGCACCCCTGTCGCCCGAGATCGCGCAAGTCTTCATCGGCCTGGGCATCCCCATCGTGCAGGGCTACGGTCTCACCGAGACCAGCCCGGTGATCAGCGTCAACCCGCTGGAGAACAATGTTCCCGAGAGTGTGGGCCTGCCCATCCGCGGCACCGAGGTGCGGATCGGCGAGAACGATGAACTGCTGGTGCGCGGCCCCGGCGTCATGCTGGGGTACTGGAACAACCACAAGGCCACCACCGAGACCATCGATCCCGACGGCTGGCTGCACACCGGCGACCAGGCACGCATCGGTGAGGCGGGTCATATCTTTATCACCGGCCGCATCAAGGACATCCTGGTGCTCTCCAACGGGGAGAAGATCCCGCCCGCCGACATGGAGCTGGCCATCGCCCTAGACCCCCTGGTGGAGCAGGTGATGGTGGTGGGTGAGGGGCGTCCCTATCTCACGGCACTGCTGGTGCTCAACCCCGACCGGTGGCGGGAGCTGGCGGCCGAACTGGAGCTCGACCCGGAGGACCCGGCGAGCCTCTCTTCCAAGATGGTCCATGGCCGGGTGCTCAAGCGCATCCAGCAGGCACTGAAGGACTTTCCCGGCTACGCCAAGATCCGCAAGGTGCATCTGTCGCTGGAGCCCTGGAGCATCGAGGAGGGGCTCATCACCCCCACCCTGAAGGTGAAGCGGCCCAAGGTGCTGGAACGCTTCGCCGGGGAGGTGGAGGCCATGTATTCCGACGGCCCGGCGCAGTGAGTTTCGGGTATAATCCGCTGGCATCGCGGGTGTAGTTCAATGGTAGAACCTCAGCTTCCCAAGCTGATGACGTGGGTTCGATTCCCATCACCCGCTCCAATTTCCCCCTCCCTTCGCGATTGTCTTTTCACGGCATCGTCGGGAAGCGCGCGCTTTCCGACGTTGCCCTTGTGTTAAGCTTCCCGGCCAGTCCCCGCTGTGGGCCGTATATGGATCCGGGCGCATGAATCTGAAGAAATTGGAGCGGCGACGGAAGCCCAGGTATCCCCGTATACAGCTGATCCGCACGCCAGCTCCCGGGGAGACGCATTTCCCGCGGCTGTCATTGTGAAAAAGGGAGAATTTCCGCCATGAGATTTCCATTCCTTGTCCTGGTCTTCGGCGCGGCCCTCAGCCTGCTCCTGGGTGGTTGCGAAAAACCTCGGGAACCGGCGGGAGAACCACCGGTGCGACCGGTGAAGACCATGCTGGTCGAGGCCGCCTCGACCGGTGGCGTGCGCCAGTTTCCCGCCCGCATCGACTCGCTGAACAAGGCCGATCTCGCCTTCCGCGTGCCCGGCAAGGTAAAGGAGATCCTGGTGGTCGAGGGCCAGGAGGTGAAACGAAACGACCTGCTGGCGAAGCTGGACGACACCGACTACCGGATCGTGGTCAACGACCGCCGTGCCACCTTCCAGCGCGCCAAGCAGGACTTCGAGCGGGCGAAGAAGCTGATCAAGGACGGCTACATCTCGCGTACCGACTACGACAAGCTCGAAGCGGCCTTCAAGAGTGCCAGGGCGGCGCTGCAGGCGGCCGAGCAGGACCTGGCCTATACCGAGCTGCATGCGCCCTTCTCCGGCACCGTGGCCAAGCGTTACGTGGAGCAGTTCGAGGAGGTGAAGCCCAACCAGCCGGTGCTGGCGCTGAGCGACACCTCTTCCCTGAAGGTGATCTTCGATGTACCGGAGAACATCATCCTCTCCCTGGAGAGTGGTTCCGGGCGCCGTCCCATCGAAGTGTGGGCCTCCTTCGAAGGGGTGCCCGAGAGGAGATTCGAGCTCCGGTTGCTGGAGGGCTCCACCCTGGCCGACCCCCAGACCCAGACCTTCCAGGTCACCTTCACCATGTCCAAGCCCACCGAGTTCACCGTGCTGCCGGGCATGACTGCCACGGTCACCGTGGACCTGAGCAAGGCACAGCGGATTGGTCGGGGTACGTTGCTTCCGCTCGCCGCGGTCACCGCCGATGCCGCGCTGAACCCCATCGTCTGGGTGGTGGATGAAAAGAGCGGCACCGTTCATGCCAGGAAGGTGAAGGTGGGTGAGCTCACCGGCAGCCGGATCGAGGTGCTGGAAGGGGTGGAGACCGGTATGCGCGTGGTCACCGCCGGCACCTCCTATCTTGCCGAAGGGATGAAAGTGCGCCTGCTGCCCGAGGTGGAGCAGGCGGAACCGCGCATGGATGACCTGAAGATCATGCTGATGGGTCGCTGTGATGCACCGCCCGCAGCGGCCGTTGGGACGGCTGCCGCCAAGGAGGGAGAGTCGGGCAAATGAACATTGGCGAATACTCGGTTCGGCGCCCGGTCGTCGCCTGGCTGCTCATCATCATCATGGTGGGCGGCGGAATCTACGGCTTCGATCGCATGGGCAAACTGGAGGACCCCAATTTCACCATCAAGCAGGCCAAGATCATCACTTACTATCCGGGCGCCACGGCGCAGGAGGTGCAGGACGAGGTGACCTATCACCTCGAGGATGCGGTACAGCTCATGGGGCAGCTCAAGCGCATCAAGATGTCCATCTCCCGCCCCGGTATGTCGGATATCACCCTGGAATTCAAGGACGAATACAGTGCCGAGGATTTTCCCGACATCTACGACGAGCTGCGGCGCAAGATCGCCGACATGAAACACAAGCTGCCGCCGGGGGTGAGTCCCATCGTGGTGGACGACTTCGCCGACGTTTTCGGTGTCTACCTGGCGCTGCACGGCCAGGGCTACACCTACCGTGACCTCAAGGACGTGGCCGATGACCTGAAAAAACAACTGGTGCTGGTGCCCGGCGTGCGCAAGGTGGTCATCGGAGGCGTCCAGCCCGAGGTGGTTTACCTCGAGATGTCCCGCCAGAAGCTGGGCGAGCTGGGTATTCCCATGGAACGCATCGCCTCAGTGCTCAAGTCGCAGAACGTGGTGGCGGATGCCGGCAAGGTGCGGGTTGGGGATGACTACATCCGCATCCAGCCCACGGGCGAATTCACATCGGTGAAGGCCATTGGCGATGTGCTGCTCGCCTCCGATGGAAAGAAGCTGGTCTACCTGAAGGACATCGCCAGGATCCACCGCCTCTACCAGGAGGTGCCGGACAAGCTCATCTACTTCAATGGCCGGCCGGCGCTCACCATCGGTATCTCCATGCGTTCCGGCGAGAACGTCATCGCCGTGGGAGAAGCGTTGAGGGAGCGGTTCCAGCAGCTCCAGGCGCTTGTGCCCGTGGGCATGGATCTCGACATCATCTACAGCCAGCCCGACGAGGTGGACAATTCGGTATGGGGCTTCATCGTCAGCGTGGGTCAGGCCATCGCCATCGTCATCATCGTGCTGCTGCTCTTCATGGGGCTCACCTCGGGGCTCATCATCGGCGCCGTGCTGCTCATCACGGTGGCGGGCACCCTCTTCATCATGCAGCTCTATGGCATCGAGCTGCAACGCATCTCCCTGGGTGCGCTGGTCATCGCCCTGGGTATGCTGGTGGACAACGCCATCGTGGTGGCGGAGGGGATGCTCATCCGCCTCAAGGGAGGCATGAAGCCCGCGCTGGCGGCACGCGAGGTGGTGGGCAAGAACGCCATGGCATTGCTGGGTGGCACCGTCATCGGCATCCTGGCTTTCTCCGCCATCGGGCTCTCCCCGGACAACACCGGCGAGTTCGCCCGCTCCCTCTTCTACGTGATCCTTATTTCCCTGCTGCTCTCCTGGGTGACGGCGGTGAGTACCACGCCCCTCCTCTGTGCCCTCTTCATCCGGCCAAAAAAGGGAGGGGGCACGGGGGAGGATCCCTACGGCAAGGGTTTCTTCCTGGTCTACCGCAATTTCGTGAAACAGGTGATCCGCCTGCGCTGGCTCACGGTGATCGTGGTGGTGGGCCTGTTCGTGGTGGCCGTCTACGGCTACGGCTTCGTCAAGCAGGCCTTTTTCCCCAACGCCAACACGCCCATGTTCTTCGTGGATCTGTGGGAGCCGGAAGGCACCGACATCCGTAAGACCCGGGACGACGCGCTGGAGGTGGAGAGGTTCCTGCGCGCCCAGCCGGGCGTGGTGCGCACCACCACGTTGGTGGGGGGTGGCGACGCCCGCTTCTCCCTGGTGTACGAACCCAAGGAGGCGAGTCCTGCGTACGCCCAGGTGATCGTGCAGACCGAGACGCGGGAGCAGATTCCCGCCATCTGGGGCGCGGTGGCAGAGTACATGAAGGAGAAGATGCCCCAGCTCGATCCCATCATCAAGCCGCTGCGCATCGGCCCCGGCCGCGACGCCAAGATCGAGGCGCGCATCAGCGGCCCCGATCCCGTGGTGCTGCGGCGGCTTGCCGAGAAGGTGAAGGCGATCATGCGCGCCGACCCCGAGGCTATCGAGGTGCGGGACGACTGGCGCAATCCCGTGGCCTATATCCAACCGGTCTTCAACGAGCAGCTGGCGCGCCAGCTGGGGGTGAGTCGGGAGGAGTTGGCTGCGGCGCTCAAGTCGGCTTTCCAGGGTGAGGATGTGGGCCGGTTTCGTGACAGCATCCGCATGCTGCCCATCCGCCTGCGGCCACCGGCCAACGAGCGGGGCGACGTGAGCAACATCAAGGATATCCGCGTCTGGAGCCCCGTGCTGCAGAAGGCGGTGCCCGTGGCCCAGATCGTGCAGCGCTTCGAGACCCGCTACGAGAACACGGTGATCCGAAGCCGTGATCGCATGCAGACCATCATCGCCTCCTGCAATCCCTCCGGCGAGCTGGCCACCCCTCTGTTCAATCGGCTGCGTTCGAAGATCGAGGCGCTGGAATTGCCCCCGGGCTATCACGTCAGCTGGGGCGGCGAGTACGAGGACTCGAAGAACGCCCAGGCGGGGCTGCTCAAGGCCATCCCCGTGGGCTTCCTGCTCATGATCATCGTCAGCATCCTGCTCTTCGGCAAGGTGCGTCAGCCGCTCATCATCTGGCTCACGGTGCCGCTGGCCATCATCGGCATCACCGCCGGCCTGCTGGGCTTCCGCGGCGCCTTCGACTTCATGTCACTGCTGGGTGCGCTGAGCCTTATCGGCCTGCTCATCAAGAACGCCATCGTGCTCATCGAGGAGATCGATCAGCAGATCGAGGAGGGCAAGCCACGGCTCACCGCCATCCTCGATTCGGCCACCAGCCGCCTGCGGCCGGTGACCATGGCGGCGGCCACCACCATCCTGGGCATGATCCCGTTGCTCAAGGATGTCTTCTTCGTCAACATGTCCATCACCATCATGGCGGGACTGGGCTTCGCCACCTTCCTCACCCTGCTGGTGGTGCCGGTGCTCTACGCCATCTTCTTCCGGGTGCCTTACACAAAGGAGGCGTGAGCCCACGAAAAAGCCCCCGGTCCGGGGGCTTTTTCGGGAACGGGAAGCCGTGTCCGGCTAGAAGGGGATGTCGTCCTCGAAGCCGCCTTCGTCCATGGCCGGCTGGGGAGCGGGGTTCGACCGGGCCGGTGCCTGGGCAGGCTGGGCGAAGGGGGCGTCCCCGCCGCCGCGGCTGTCGAGCATCTGCATCTCGCTGGCCACGATCTCGGTGGTGTAGCGGTCCTGGCCGCTCTGGTCCTGCCACTTGCGGGTGCGCAGGCTCCCCTCGATGTAGACTTTGGAACCCTTCTTCAGGTACTCGCCGGCGATCTCCGCCAGGCGGTTGAAGAAGACCACCCGGTGCCACTCGGTGCGCTCCTGCTGCTCGCCGGTGTTCTTGTCCTTCCAGGTCTCCGAGGTGGCCACGGTGATGTTGGTCACCGCGCCGCCGCTGGGCATGTAGCGGGTCTCGGGATCCCGCCCCAGGTTGCCGATGAGTATGACCTTGTTGACGCCTCTGCTTGCCATGATTCCTCCTCTGCGTTCCTTCCGTGGAGATGTGGTCTGAAACTGCAACCGATTCTACCGGAAAAAGTCCGCCCATGTAGGCGTGGCGCCCCACCGCGAATCGCTTGATGTTCGGCGCGAGGGCGTGCCTCCTACCTCTTTTCCGGAACCTTCATCCCCTGCGCCGCCAGCAGCCAGATCAGGGTGACGATGGCGCTGGTGACGAAGATCATGGTGGTGCCGTAGTGCTGGTGCACCCAGCCGCCGGTGAGCCCCCCCATGAAGGCGCCGGTGAACTGGGAGGTGGAGTAGACCCCCATGGCGGTGCCGCGGATGGCGCCCGGCGCCAGCTTGGAAACCAGCGAGGGGAGGGTGGCCTCCAGCAGGTTGAAGGCGGTGAAGAAGGCCAGCAGCGCCAGCCCCAGCCCCCACAGGCTCCCTTCCATGGCGTAGAGGCCGATCTGCGCCAGGCCCAGCAGACCCACGGCGCCCAGGAACACCTCCTTCATCTTCCCGCCCTTCTCCGCCTTGATGACGAAGGGCACCATCAGCCCCATGCCGCCCAGCATCACCGGCAGGTAGAGCCAGGCGTGCCTCTCCACCGCCAGCCCCGCCTCCACCAGCTCCAGGGGCACCGCCAGGAAGAGGGCGGTGAGCACCAGGTGGAGGCAGAAAATGCCCAGGTCCAGGCGCAGCAGCTGGGAATTCCCCAGAACCTTGCCGAAGAGGGCGGGCACCGGCTCCGCCTCGGCGTGGACGCTGCTCCGCTCGGGGGTGGGGATCGCCACCAGCAGGATGGCGATGCCCAGCAGGGCAAGGATGGCGGTAAGCCAGAAGAGGCCGGGCACGCCGATCCAGGTGTTGAACAGTGGTCCGGCGATGAGGGCCACGGTGAAGGAGAACCCGATGGTGACGCCCACCGTGGCCATGGCCCGGGTACGGTGACTGTCGCGGGTGAGGTCCGCCAGCAGGGCCATCACCGCCGCGGCGATGGCACCGCTGCCCTGGATGGCGCGGCCGGCGATGATGGTCCAGATGTCGTCGGCGGTGGCCGCTACCACCGAGCCGACGGCGAAGAGGAGCAGTCCCGCCACGATCACCGGCTTGCGCCCGATGCGGTCGGAGGCCAGGCCGAAGGGGATCTGCAGCGCCGCCTGGGTGAGACCGTAGATCCCGATGGCGATGCCGGTGAGCACCGGGGTGGCCGAGGGCAGGTGCTCGGCGTAGAGGGCGAAGACCGGCAGGATCAGGAAGAGCCCGAGCATGCGCGAGCCGTAGATGGCGGCCAGGCCCAGGGTGGCGCGACGTTCCCGCGGATTCAAGCTCTCTTCTCTGCCCATGGAATCTACAGCGATTGGAGGAAAAAGCGAATGTTACCGCTTTTGTGCGCATGGGGTGCGGGTGTTTGTCCACGGACGGGCAAGGGTCTTGCCGCCACGGAAACCGGTCGTCCCGAAAGGCGGGCTCATCGGTCGAGTACCCGGTGACTCTCGGAGAGGATGAAATCGAGGAAGGTGGAGGCCACCAGCGACAGTCGCTTCCCCTTGAGATGTACGGCGTACCAGCGCCGCCGCAAGGGGAAGCCTTTCACGTCCAGCACGGAGAGCTTGCCGGTCGCCTGTTCCAGGCGTATGGCGTGCAGGGAGAGCACGGCAACCCCGATGCCGGCCAGGACCGCCTGCTTGATGGCTTCCGAACTGCCGAGCTCCATGTAGGGCTCCACCTCCAGGTGGCGGGATTCCAGCAGGCGGTCCAGCACGAGGCGGGTGCCCGATCCGGGTTCGCGGGTGATGAAACGTTCCCGCAGCACCTCTTCGATCTCCAGGTGGCGCCGGTCGGCCAAAGGGTGGCCGGCAGGGGCCACGACGCCCAGGATGTTCTCCAGGAACGGATAGGCCACCAGGCGCTTGTCGTCTGGAATCTGCCCCATCACCACGAAGTCGTCCCGGTTCTCCATCAGCCGTTCCATCACCCGCGCCCGGTTGGTGAATTTCAGGTGGGGTTCCACGCCCGGGTGCTCCTGCAGGAAGTGACCCAGGAGGTGTGGCATGAAGTACTTGCCGGTGGTCACCACCGACAACTGCAGGGGGCCGCGCACTTCGCCCTTGAGGCTCTCGAGTTCATCGTCCAACTGGTCGATGCGTTCCATCAGGTCGCGTGCCGCTTGCAGCATTACCCTGCCGGCGGCGGTGGGGAAGGTTCGCTTGCCCACCTGTTCCAGCAGGGGAATGCCGGCCTGTTCCTCCAGTCGCTTCACCTGGATGGAGACCGCCGGCTGGGTGAGATGCATCTCTTCCGCGGCACGGGTGAAACTGCCATTGCGTACCACGGATTCGAAGAGCCTGATTTGTTGCAGCGTGAGGTGCATGGAAGTGCATTTACATGAGTATATGCAAACAATAATAACTATTAATTTTTATTTTGCATACCGACGCACTACAGTTCTTCCTCACCTGCACGCCCCAAGGGGCCATGATCGACAACGAGTGAGCGAGGAAGTGAGCAATGGCTGAGAAAAGCTACCACGCGGGAGTGAAGGAGTACCGCGAAACCTACTGGATGCCCGATTACACGCCCAAGGAGAGCGATCTCCTGGCCTGTTTCAAAGTGATCCCGCAGCCCGGCGTACCGCGGGAAGAGGCAGCAGCGGCCGTGGCCGCCGAATCTTCCACCGGTACCTGGACCACGGTGTGGACCGACCTGCTGACCGACTTGGATCACTACAAGGGACGTGCCTACGCCATCGAGGACGTGCCCGGCAACGACGAGGCCTTCTACGCCTTCATCGCCTATCCCATTGACCTGTTCGAGGAAGGCTCGGTGGTCAACGTCTTCACTTCCCTGGTGGGCAACGTCTTTGGCTTCAAGGCGGTGCGCGCCCTGCGCCTGGAAGATGTGCGCTTTCCGCTCGCCTATGTGATGACCTGCAACGGACCGCCGCACGGCATCCAGGTGGAACGTGACATCATGAACAAGTATGGCCGTCCGCTGCTGGGCTGCACCATCAAGCCCAAGCTGGGGTTGTCCGCCAAGAACTACGGCCGTGCGGTCTACGAGTGCCTGCGCGGTGGCCTTGACTTCACCAAGGACGACGAGAACGTCAACTCCCAGCCCTTCATGCGCTGGAAGCAGCGGTTCGATTTTGTCATGGAGGCCATTCACAAGGCCGAGCAGGAGACCGGTGAGCGCAAGGGACATTACCTGAACGTCACCGCGCCCACCCCGGACGAGATGTTCAAGCGGGCCGAATACGCCAAGGAGATCGGTGCTCCCATCATCATGCACGACTATCTCACCGGGGGCTTCTGCGCCAATACCGGCCTGGCCCAGTGGTGCCGTGACAATGGGGTGCTGCTGCACATCCACCGTGCCATGCACGCGGTGCTCGACCGCAATCCGAACCACGGCATCCACTTCCGGGTGCTGACCAAGGCCCTGCGCCTGTCGGGTGGTGACCACCTGCACACCGGCACCGTGGTGGGCAAGCTCGAAGGCGACCGCGAGGCCACCCTGGGCTGGATCGACCTGCTGCGCGAGAAGTACATCAAGGAAGACCGCTCCCGCGGCATCTTCTTTGACCAGGACTGGGGCGCCATGCCCGGCGCCTTCGCCGTGGCCTCGGGTGGTATCCATGTCTGGCACATGCCGGCGCTGCTGTCGATCTTCGGCGACGATGCGGTGTTCCAGTTCGGCGGGGGCACCCTGGGTCATCCCTGGGGCAACGCCGCCGGCGCTGCCGCCAACCGCGTGGCGCTGGAGGCTTGCGTCAAGGCCCGCAACGAGGGACGCGAGCTGGAGAAGGAGGGCAAGGAGATCCTCACTGCGGCGGCCAAGCACAGCCCCGAGCTGAAGATGGCCATGGAAACCTGGAAGGAGATCAAGTTCGAGTTCGACACGGTGGACAAGCTGGACGTGGCGCACAGGTAAGCCGCTTCTGCCGGGCGGCGCGAACCGCGCCGCCGGCAGAAGC
>JALWGP010000077.1 GCA_027038775.1 Sedimenticola sp.
GGTGAGCAGCGACACCGCCTCCTGCTCCAGCTGCAGGATGGTCTGGCCGCCCGAGCCCACCGTCTGGCTGAGGGACTCGGAGAGGTCCAGCAGCAGGGTCACGGCAATGTCACGGTCGTTGTGCTTGTGGCTCACGTTGATGCGCGGGTCGGGGTCGTGGCCGCTGCGGTAGTCGATGAGCGAGCGGATGGCCACGTCCAGGTCCAGCTCGCTCCCCTCCTCCTGGTAACGGATGCGCACGTAGCTCTGGGGCTTGAGCATGTCCAGCAGCCGCTTGAGCTGCTTGGCCACGCGGTCGTGCTTGGCCAGCAGGCGGTCGATGAAGGCGGCGTCCTTCGACGGGTGCAGGGACTCGAAGAGGCTCACCCAGTCGGGCCGGTAGGTGCCGGTGGTGTAGTCCCACTCGGGGTAGTGACGCGGCGGCAAGACGTCGTCGGGTTCGCTCTCCTTCACCTCGGTGGGCTCCACGGCGAAGTCCTCGTCGTCGTCCAGCTCGTAGAAACGCCACAGGTTGCGGTTGTCGTCCCGGTAGGGGATCTCGGTGTCCTTGAACCAGACGTGGGCCGAGGCGTCGGAGGCGCGGCGCGTGCGCGCCATGAACCGGATGCCGAGCAGTTCCATCTCCTTCGTGGAGCCCTCGCCCTGCTCCATGATCTCGAAGAAGCGCTGGCGGAACTCCAGGATGTCGGGGTTGGTGTAGCCGTGGTCCGGGTCGAGGATGGCGCGCGAGAGCATGGTGAGCCGGTGGCGGATGCAGGAGTCGCGTTCGTCGTCGCACTCCCCTTCCACCGGGACGGGGTGCAGCCCCATGAAGAGGCGGCGCAGCCCCGGGTACTCCCGCATCAGCAGCTGCTCGATGCGCGAATCCTCGAAGATCTCGATGGCGATGCGCTGCATGGGGCTGCGGTTATCAGCGAAGACGGGCACCGTCCAGCGCCGGTGGCCCGCCATGTGGGCCAGCGCCGCCAGGTACTGCTCGAAGCCACTGATGCCGCTCTCGGCGTCGTCGTTCACGTCGGGCAGGAAGATGCCCTCCTCGTCGAAGTAGGGTCGCGGGTCGGTGCGCTCGTCGAGCATGCGCGAATAGGGATAGATGGGCTCCTCGATGTCCCACAGCGCCCGCTGGAAGAGCTCCAGCTTCCGCTCCACGTCCACCAGCAGGGTGCCGTCACGCTCGCGCTGCATCACCGCGCGGCTGTCGGGAGAGTCGAGGCGGAAATACTCGGCCAGGTGGTCGGGATGGTGGTTGTGCTGCTGGATGCCGTAGGCCATCCAGCGCCTGAGCCCCCCGATGTTGAGCTCGCCCAGCAGCCGCGGCGCGTTCTCCAGGAAAGGAACCAGTCCGGGGCTGGCCATGGTCGCGTGGGAGCCGTGGATGGAGATGGAGGTCTTGTCCACCATTTCCTGCACCAGCTCCAGGTAGCCCTCCAGCAGCTTGGGCGCCTCCAGTCTCCGTGCCACCGCGGCGATGGTCTGCAGGAAGGGAACGATGGCCTGGGCGTTGGGGCTGCGCGAGATCTGGTAGGCGGCGCGCGCCACGGGATAGATCATCTCCTCCCCGGCGTGCAGCGCCACCTCCACCGCCTCCTCCATGAAGACCAGCACGGGCTCCGCACCCCGTCCCATCATGCAGAGCAGCTCCACCCCTTCCAGCAGGGACCGGGTGCCCGCCTCGGAAAGGCTCCGGCGGGCCTCTTCCAACGCCTCGGGCAGCAGCTCCTTCACCCGGCTGTAGCTGCACTTCACCGCCGCTTCACTCATCTTGTCAGGCACCCCTGCTTACAGCCGCTCAGCCGAAGACGGCCTCGATGGCCTTGTCCAGGGTCTCGCGGATGTCGGCGTCGTCGGTGATGGGCCGCACGAGCGCCATCTGCGCCGCGTCCTGGGCCGAGATGCCGCCCTTGATGAGACTTGCGGCATAGACCAGCAGGCGGGTGGAGATGCCCTCGTCCAGGCCGTGGCCCTTGAGCTTGCGCGCCGCCTCGGCCACTTTCACCAGCTTCTGCGCGGTGTCGGCGTCGATGCCGGTCTCGGAGGCGAGGATCTGCGCCTCCTCCTCCGCGGGCGCATAGTCGAAGTCCATGGCCACGAAGCGCTGCTTGGTGGACTGCTTCAGATCCTTCATCAGGCTCTGGTAGCCGGGGTTGTAGGAGATCACCAGCTGGAAATCGGGGTGGGCCTTCACCACCTCGCCCTTCTTGTCCAGCGGCAGGGTGCGGCGATGATCGGTGAGGGGGTGGATCACCACCGTGGTGTCCTGGCGCGCCTCCACCACCTCGTCGAGATAGCAGATGGCGCCGATGCGCGCCGCCGTGGTGAGGGGGCCGTCCAGCCAGCGGGTGCCGTCGGCATCCAGCAGGTAACGCCCCACCAGGTCGGCGGCGGTCATGTCCTCGTTGCAGGCCACGGTGATCAGCGGCCGGCCCAGGCGCCAGGCCATGTACTCCACGAAGCGTGACTTTCCGCATCCCGTGGGTCCCTTGATCATCACGGGCAGCCTGGCGGCGTAGGCGGCCTCGTACTGCTCCACCTCGTTGCCGTGGGGATGATAGTAGGGCTCCTGGTCGATCCTGTACTGTTCGATGTCGATCATTTCGTTTACCTGAAATTGTCCTGTCTGCACGGGATTCTACTGTCCCGTGGTCAAAAAAGCCCCCGGCGAAGCGGGGGCTTTCTGCACTTCGTCCGGAAGTGTCCGGGCGCTTACTTGTGCACGCCCAGCTTCTCGCGCCAGCCGGGATAGAGCCGGTCGGCATCGTGCGGGAAGGACTCGAAGGCACGCGCAAACTCGCGGTGCTCCTTGGCCCACTCGATGGGATCGGCACCGGCTTTCCAGCACTCGTAGGCCTGGCGCAGGGAGATGGCGCCGGCCGCGGGGCTGTCGATGTGGCCGTAGGAACCACCACCCGCGGTGTTGATCACGTTGGCGTGGCCCAGGTTCTCGAAGAAGCCGGGCAGACGCAGCGCGTTCATGCCACCGGAGATGATGGGCGTGGTGGGCTTCATGCCGTACCACTTCTGGTAGTAGACGGGGCCCTGGAACTCATCACGCTCGATGATGTAGGCGATGTTGCGGTCGTCCTTGGAGCCCTCCATCTTGCCGTAGCCCATGGTGCCCACGTGGATACCGGATGCGCCCTGCAGGCGGGACATCTTGGCCAGCACGTAAGCGGTGTAGCCGCGCTTGGACTGGGGCGAGGTGACGGCACCGTGGCCGGCACGGTGGTAGTGGAGGTACTGGTTGGGGAACCAGCGGCGGGCGGTGGTGACCATGCCGGGACCACCCACGTAGCCGTCCACGAGGAAGGCGACGTGATCGGCGAACTCGCCGAACTGCTCCAGGATGTACTCGCCGCGGGCGATCATCTCCGCGTGGGAATCGGCGGTGATGTTGGCGGAGAAGAGCTTGGCCTGGCCGGTCTCGTCCTGGGCACGCTTCATGGCATCCACCACCAGGGGGATCACCTTCTTCATGGGGCAGAAGACCTGGTTGCCCTGGGGCTCGTCGTTCTTGATGAAGTCACCACCCAGCCAGAACTGGTAGGCGGCCTCGGCGAAGGGCTCGGGGCGCAGGCCCAGCTTGGGCTTGATGATGGTGCCGGCGATGTAACCGCCGTCCTTGATGGGACGTCCCAGAATACGCCACAGGTCAGAGATGTCCTTGGCGGGACCGTCGAACAGCTCGATGGCGCGACGCGGCATGTAGAAGTCGTACATCTTGGCGTACTCGACGTCGCCCATGCCCTGGTTGTTGCCGATGGTCAGCGTCAGGAAGGAGACCAGCATCATGCGGCCGTCGGTAACGTTGCGGTCGAAGAGCTCGAGGGGATAGGCGATGCGCATCTCCTCCGTCTCTTCGTCGATGTGGTACACCAGTGCGTCCACGCCCTTGGTGAACTCGTCGGTGGTGGCTTCCACGTTGGTGCCGGTGGAGGACTCGGCGGCGAAGTGCGCGGCGGTCTCCAGGTAGCCATAGCCGGCGGCCGGCTTCATCTTGTAGGCGCAGAGGATGTGATTGCCACCTGCGATGAGGTCTTCTTCTTTGAGGCTGAGGTCGGCATAACGACTCGATTGATCCATGGGTCTTTCCTCGTGTTTGGGTGTAATTCGTTCAACGGCTGCCGCCGAAGTGGGGTGAATTCTGCCCAGCTTCTGGCATAATTGAAAATCAATGTTTCATATGCCACACATAGACTATTCTCTATGAGCATCCCCATCGCGGGCCGGTTGGCCCGTACCACCACCCTTCGCCAGCTCCAGATCCTGCTCACTGTCACCCAGCACGGCAGCTACACGCGGGCCGCGGAAGCCCTGCACCTGACCCAGCCCACCGTCTCCATGCAGATCCGCAAGCTGGCGGAGAACATCGGCCAGACCCTTTTCGAACACAGCAGCGGGGGACTGACCCTGACGCCCGCCGGCAGCCGGGTGGTGGCAGCGGCCAGGGAGATCCTGGGCCGCCTCGAAACGCTGGAGAATGAGATCAACGCCCTCACCAACGAAGTGAAGGGAGAGCTGCGCATCGGCGTGGTGACCACCGCCAAGTACTTCATGCCCCACATGCTCGGCGCCTTCATCCAGCGCTACCCGGAAGTGACGCCGCGGCTCACGGTGACCAACCGCGCCATGGTGCTGGAGCGGCTGGAACAAAACCTCGACGACCTCCTCATCATGGGGCGCGTGCCCGAGGAGCTGGAGGTGGGGGCCCATCCCTTCCTGGAAAACGACCTGGTGGTGATCGCCCCCGCCGACCATCCCCTGGCCGGGCGTCGCGCCATTCCCCTGAAACGGCTGCTGAAGGAGCGCGTGCTGGTGCGCGAGCCGGGTTCGGGAACCCGCCTGGCGATGGACAGCCTGTTCGAGAAACAGGGCCTGGAACTGGAGCCCTACATGGAGCTCGGCAGCATCGAGGCCATCAAGCAGGCGGTGATGGCCGGCATGGGCATCTCGGTGATGTCCCGCCACAACCTGCGCCTGGAGCTGGAAAGCGGTCGGCTCTGCATCCTCGACATCAAGGGCTTTCCCCTGCGCCGCCACTGGTTCGCCGTCCACTCTGCCGGCCGTGAACTCAGCCTGGTGGCCCGCACCTGCCTCG
>JALWGP010000078.1 GCA_027038775.1 Sedimenticola sp.
AGATGTGTATAAGAGACAGGCTGCTGGGCCAGCGCCGCCAGGAAGAGCCCCAGTACCACCCAGCGCAACTTGAGCAGCAGCCCCAGTAGGCGGGCGTAGCCGTTCTGCAGGGCCTCGGTGGCCGCGTTGACGGCGCGGCGCAGGGGGCCTTCCCTGCCGGCGGGAATGCGCCCCGCCAGGGCGGGCACCAGGGTCAGGGCCACCACCAGGGCGGCGACGATGGCGGCGGAGATGGTGACGATCAACTCGCGGAAGAGCAGCCCCACCAGGCCGCCGATGAAGAGGAAGGGGAGCACCGCCGCCAGGTTGGTGGTGGTGGAGGCGACGATGGCGGAGGTCACCTCGCCTGCCGCCCGCCGCGAGGCCTCCACGGGTGCCTCGCCCAGGCGCTGGTGGCGGTAGATGTTCTCCAGCATGACGATGGTGCTGTCCACCAGCATGCCCACCCCCAGCGCCAGGCCGCCCAGGGTCATGAGGTTGAGGGTGAGGCCGCCCGCCGCCATCAGGGTGACGGTGACCAGGATGGCGATGGGGATGGCGCTGCCGATGACCAGGGTGCGGCGCAGGCTGCCCAGGAAGAGCCAGACCACCACCATGGCCAGGAGGGCGCCGCTCAGTGCCGCGTTCAGGGCGTTGTCCAGGGCGCGGCGGATGTGGTGCGCCTCGTCGTTCACCCGCACCACCTCGATCTCCCCGGGGATGAGGCCACGCGCCTTCAGGTCGGCGAGCTGTCGGTTCACCCCGTCCACCACCGCCACCGTGTTGGCCTGGGGCTGCTTCTGGATGGAGAGCTTGATGGCGGGCGAATGGTCCAGGCGGATGCGCAGGCGCGGCTCCTGGTGGCTGTCGTATATTCGCGCCACCGCCTCCAGTGGCAGCCCCACTTCGGTGCCGTCTTCGTCTTCCAGTGGCAGGGGCAGTTGTGCGAGGGCTTCGACCCGCTGTAGGCGGCCCCGGGTCTGCACCGGGATCTCGCTGCGTGGCAGGCGCAGGCGGCCGCCGGCCAGGTTGCGGTTCTCCGTCTCCAGCAGCGATTCGAGGTCGAAGACGTCCAGCCGGCGGGCGGCCAGTGCCTCGGGGTCGGCCAGCACCTGGATCTCGCGCCTCAGTCCGCCGGCCACCTCGGCGGCGGCCACGCCGGGCAGGTTGACGAGCCACTTGCTCAGGGTGTAGTCCACCCACTCCCGCAGTTCCACGGGGTCGAGGCGGCTGGAGCGGATGGCGAACTCGGCGGCCGGCAGCTGGGAGGGGTCGCGCTTGTAGATCACCGGGGGCTCGATGGTGTCGGGCAGGAAGCGGCGCGCGCGGTCGAGGCGGGTGGCGGCGTCGCGCAGGGCCACGTCGATGTCCTTGCCGTAGGCGAAGTCAAGGTCCACGGCGGAACGTCCCTCGCGGGTGGCGGAACGGACGTGGATGGCGTCCTCGGTGATGGCCAGCTGCTCTTCCAGCTGGCGGGTCACCTCGTCCTCCATGATACGCGCCGGCACGCCGGGATCGTTGATGCGCACGGCGATGCTGGGGTAGATGATGTGGGGCAGCAGGTCGATCTTGAGC
>JALWGP010000079.1 GCA_027038775.1 Sedimenticola sp.
CAGATCGTCTCCTACGAGATCGCCATGGGCTTCGCCCTGGTAGGGGTGCTGGTGGCCGCCGGCAGCCTCAACCTGGGCGAGATCGTGCGGGCGCAGGAAGGGGGTCTCCTGCACTGGTTCTGGCTGCCGCTGCTGCCCCTCTTTGTCATCTACTTCATCTCCGGCGTGGCCGAGACCAACCGCGCCCCCTTCGACGTGGCCGAGGGCGAGTCGGAGATCGTGGCCGGCTTCCACGTGGACTACTCGGGCATGGCCTTCGCCGTCTTCTTCCTCGGCGAGTACGCCAACATGATCCTGGTGTCGGCGCTCACCGCCCTCATGTTCCTGGGCGGCTGGCTCTCGCCCTTCCAGGGCACCTTCATGGAGCCCTGGTTCGATTGGGTGCCGGGCATCGTCTGGCTGGTGGCCAAGACCTTCGTCTTCATGTTCCTCTACCTGTGGTTCCGTGCCACCTTCCCGCGCTACCGCTACGACCAGATCATGCGGCTGGGGTGGAAGGTGTTCATTCCCATCACCATCGTCTGGATCGTGGTGGTGGGCGCCATGCAGGTGTATGACATCGGCTGGTGGTTCGATCAGGGAGGTGTCCGGTGAAAGGAGTGATCCACTACATTCGCAGCCTGTTCCTGCTCGAGCTCTTCAAGGGGATGAGCGTCACGGGGCGCTACCTCTTCCGGAAGAAGTTCACCCTCAACTACCCGGAGCAGAAGGCACCGGTGTCGCCGCGCTTCCGCGGCCTGCACGCCCAGCGCCGCTATCCCAACGGCGAGGAGCGCTGCATCGCCTGCAAGCTGTGCGAGGCGGTCTGCCCGGCCAACGCCATCACCATCGAGGCGGAACCGCGCGAGGACGGCTCGCGGCGCACGACCCGCTACGACATCGACCTGTTCAAGTGCATCTTCTGCGGCTTCTGCGAGGAGTCCTGCCCGGTGGACGCCATCGTCGAGACGCGGGTCTACGAGTACCACTTCGAGGACACGGACAAGCTGGTGAACGGCCACATCATGACCAAGGAGAAGCTGCTGGCCATGGGTGACAAGTACGAGGCGCAGATCGCGGCGGACCGCGCCGTGCAGGCGAAATACAGGTAGGCGACATGAGTTTCGAGAAATTCCTCTTCTACGTCTTTGCCTTCATCGCCATCGCCGCGGCGCTGATGGTGGTCACCCGGCGCAACCCGGTCCACGCGGTGCTCTTCCTGGTGGTGGTCTTCTTCAACACCGCCGGGCTCTGGATGCTGGCGGAGGCGGAATTCCTGGCCATCACCCTGGTGCTGGTCTACGTGGGTGCGGTGATGGTGCTCTTCCTCTTCGTCATCATGATGCTGGACGTGGACCTGGCCACCCTGCGTGCCGGCTTCATGAAGCACCTGCCGGTGGGCATCCTGGTGGCGGTGCTGATGCTGGTGGAGATGATCGTGGTGCTGGGGCCGGGCCACTTCGGGCTGGAGAAGTACGCTGCGCCCGATCCCGCGCCCGCCGACTACAACAACACCGCGCAGCTGGGCCTGTCGCTCTTCACCGAGCACCTCTACGCGCTGGAGATCGCCGCGGTGATCCTGTTGGTGGCCATGATCGCCGCCATGCGGCTGACCCTGCGCAAGCGCGCCGACACCAAGCGCCAGGTGGTGTCGCAGCAGCACCAGGT
>JALWGP010000080.1 GCA_027038775.1 Sedimenticola sp.
GCATGGTGGCCACCATGCTGCTGGGCGGCCTCATGGTGGAGGGCGAGGGCACCGCGCAGGCCGTGCTCTACCCCCTGATCCTCGGCGGCATCTCCATCATCGCCTCCATCATCGGCACCTTCTTCGTCAAGGCGCGTGAAGGCGGCAAGATCATGAACGCCCTCTACCGCGGGCTGATCATGGCCGGTGCCATCTCGGCCGTGGCCTTCTACCCCGCCACCGCCCTGATGTTTGGGGACGGCATCACCATCGCCGGCACCACCGTGAGCAGCATGGACCTCTACCTGTCTGCACTCATCGGCCTGGTGCTCACCGCGCTCATGGTGGTGATCACCGAGTACTACACCGCCACCGAATTCAGCCCGGTGCGCCACATCGCCGAGGCCTCCACCACCGGTGACGGCACCAACGTCATTGCGGGCCTGGGCGTCTCCATGAAGGCCACCGCGGCACCGGTGCTCTCCATCTGTGCCGCCATCTGGGGCGCCTACGAGCTGGCCGGCCTCTACGGTATCGCCATCGCCGCCACCTCCATGCTCTCCATGACCGGCATCATCGTGGCCCTCGACGCCTACGGGCCCATCACCGACAACGCCGGCGGCATCGCCGAAATGGCCGAGCTGGACGAGAAGATCCGCGGCATCACCGACCCCCTGGACGCCGTGGGCAATACCACCAAGGCGGTGACCAAGGGCTACGCCATCGGCTCCGCGGGTCTCGCCGCCCTGGTGCTCTTCGCCGACTACACCCACACCCTGGAGGCCACCGGCGTACAGGCGCTGCAGGGCCTGCGCTTCGACCTCTCCGACCACATGGTGATCATCGGCCTCTTCATCGGTGGCCTGGTGCCCTACCTCTTCGGCTCCATGGCCATGGAGGCGGTGGGTCGGGCTGCCGGCGGCATCGTCAACGAGGTGCGCCGCCAGTTCAAGGAGATGCCGGGCATCATGGACTATACCCAGAAACCCGACTACTCCAAGGCAGTGGACATGCTCACCAAGGCGGCCATCAAGGAGATGGTGGTTCCCTCCCTGCTGCCCATCCTGGTGCCCCTGCTGGTGGGCCTGATCCTGGGTCCCAAGGCGCTGGGCGGCGTGCTGCTCGGCACCATCGTCACCGGCCTCTTTGTGGCCATCTCCATGACCACCGGAGGCGGCGCCTGGGACAACGCCAAGAAGTACATCGAGGATGGCAATTTCGGCGGCAAGGGCTCCGACGCCCACAAGGCGGCGGTCACCGGCGACACCGTCGGCGACCCCTACAAGGATACCGCCGGCCCCGCCGTGAACCCGCTGATCAAGATCATCAACATCGTGGCGCTGCTGCTGGTGCCGCTGCTGGCCTGATCCCGATCGGCACGCTCCCGCCATCCGGGCGGGAATCCCGAAAGAGCCCCGGCACTGCCGGGGCTTTTTTTGGGGTTCGGCCCGAGGGCGGGCCTCCCACAAAGGGGCCGCGAGCCTCCCATCCGTAGGAGCGGCGCCCTCGCCGCGAAGGGTTCAAAGTTCGGCCCGAGGGCGGGCCTCCCACAAAGGGGCGCAAACCTCCCATCCGTAGGAGCGGCGCCCTCGCCGCGAAGGGTTCAAAGTTCGGCCCGGGGGCGGGCCTCCCACAAAGGGGCCGCGAACCTCCCATCTGTAGGAGCG
>JALWGP010000081.1 GCA_027038775.1 Sedimenticola sp.
ACCTGCCTCAACGGCCGCCCCCTGCACCATGACCTGGAACGGCGCCTGCAACGCCCCCTGCGCATGGCCAACGACGCCGACTGCTTCACCCTCTCCGAGGCGGTGGACGGTGCCGGAGCGGGGGCCGCGGTGGTGTTCGGGGTCATCATCGGCACCGGCACGGGCGGCGGCGTGGCGGTGAACGGCCGGCTGCTGCCGGGAGTGAACGCGGTCACCGGCGAGTGGGGCCACAACCCCCTGCCCTGGCCGGGCGCGGACGAGCTGCCGGGGCCGGCCTGCTACTGCGGCAGGCGGGGCTGCATCGAGACCTTCCTCTCGGGGCCGGGCATGGCGCACGACCACGAGCGGCGGACGGGAGAGACCCTCACCGCCCGCGAGATCGCCGCCCGGGCCGAGGGTGGCGACCGCAAAGCCATCGCCACCCTGGAACGCTACGAGGAACGCCTGGCGCGGGGGCTGGCGAGTATCATCAACGTGCTGGACCCCGGCGTCATCGTGCTGGGCGGCGGCCTCTCCCACATGGACCGGCTCTACGAAAAGGTGCCCGAACGCTGGGGCGAGTACATCTTTTCCGACACCGTGGCCACCCGGCTGCTGCCCCCTGCGCACGGCGACAGCAGCGGCGTGCGGGGAGCTGCGTGGCTGTGGAAAAACCAAGCGTAATGGTAAACTTTTGTCGAAGTCCGAGGTCGTTTCGACAGCAAGCCCCTGCCGGGGCGGATGGCCTCCGAAAAGAACCCCGAGAGCATTCATCGACATGATCGCCGTAGAAGAAACCGCCAGGAAGAAGATCGAGGTACCGCCCCACCCCGAGTGGCCCGAGCTCTCCGATGAGGAGAAGCGGGCCCTGAAGGAGCGCATCAAGAAGCTGCTGAAGGAACGCAACGCGGTGCTGGTTGCCCACTACTACGTGGACGGCGAGCTGCAGGCGCTGGCCGAGGAGACGGGCGGCTGCGTGGCCGATTCGCTGGAGATGGCGCGCTACGGCACCACCACCGGCGCCGACACCCTGGTGGTGTGCGGCGTACGCTTCATGGGCGAGACCTCCAAGATCCTCAACCCCGAGAAGCAGGTGCTCATGCCCGACCTCCACGCCACCTGCTCTCTCGACGAGGGTTGCCCGGCGGATGAGTTCAGCGAATTCTGCGACGCCCACCCCGACCGCACCGTGGTGGTCTACGCCAACACCAGCGCCGAGGTGAAGGCGCGCGCCGACTGGATGGTCACCTCCAGCATCGCCCTGCCCATCGTCAGGCACCTGGCCGCCCGCGGCGAGAAGGTGCTCTGGGCCCCCGACCGCCACCTGGGCCACTACATCCAGGAAAAGACCGGCGCCGACATGCTGCTGTGGCAGGGCTCCTGCGTGGTGCACGAGGAGTTCAAGTCCTTCGCCCTGGAACGGCTGCGCCGTCTCCATCCCGACGCCGCCGTGCTGGTGCACCCCGAGTCGCCCGAGGCGGTGATCGAACAGGCCGACGTGGTGGGTTCCACCACCGCCCTCATCAAGGCGGTGCACGATCTGCCCAACCGGGAGTTCATCGTCGCCACCGACGAGGGGATCTTCTGGAAGATGCAGCAGATGGCCAGGGACAAGAAGCTCATTATTGCGCCCACTGCCGGCGAGGGCGCCACCTGCGTCTCCTGC
>JALWGP010000082.1 GCA_027038775.1 Sedimenticola sp.
TTGGACGGCCGCTCTTCCACCACGGAAACCGGGGACTCTTCCCGGGTTTCCGCCTCCTCGTCCAGGATCTCCCCGGCAGCCACCTCTTGTGGCTCTCCGCTGGTTGAACCTTCTTCGGCGGCCACCGGGCCGGTCGGCGGCCCCTCCTCATCGAAACGGTCTTCCGCGTCGAAGATGGTGTCCGCGGCCGGGCTGAGCATCGTCAGCCTTTCCGCATGAAGTTCCGAGACCACCAGGCGCGCATCGGCGACCGTCAGCCGGTGTTTCTGCTCCACCGCCCCGTGAAGCAACAGGCGCCCGCAGATCAGGTTGATCCGGCGGGGGATGCCTTCGCTGAAGCGGTGAATGATGGGATAGAGGGATTCACTCAGCTGCGGGTCGTTTCGCCAGCCCGCCTGGTGCAGCCGGTGTCGCACGTACTCGCGCGTCTCCTGTTCGTCCAGGGCATCCAGGTGGCAGGCGGCCACGATTCGCTGGAACACCTGCTCCATGCTGTTCGAATGGACCAGGTCGCGCAGCTCCTCCTGGCCCACCAGGAAGATCTGCAGCAGCGGCTGGTTGTTCTGCTGCAGGTTGGTGAGCAGGCGCAGCTCCTCCAGTGCCGAGGCGGACAGGTCCTGGGCCTCGTCGATGATGAGCAACGGCCGCCGCCCCTCCTGGTGCAGGCGCTGCAGGTACTGCCCCAGCTTGTGCAGGAGCATGGCCTTGTTGTCCGTTGCCCCCTTGATGCCAAAGTCGAGTACCACCAGCCGCAGCAGATCGTCCGCCTCCAGCTGGGTGGAAGTGAGCCGCGAGAATTCCACTTCGCTGTTCGACAGGCTGTTGATGAGATCCCCGATCAGCGTGGTCTTGCCGGTTCCCGGCCGGCCGGTGACCATGACGAACCCCTCGCCCCGGTGCAGGGCATACTGCATGTAGGCCTTGGCCTTCCGGTAGCTCGAATGCTCGAAGCAGAGCCGCGAATCCGGGCTCAGGCGAAAGGGTTCCTCTTTGAATCCGTAGAAGTTCTCGTACATCGGTGGTCGTGGCTCCTGGAATCGATGTCCCCTACTGTAATGCGCTGACGCGATTTTCGTGCATTCCGTTGTGAATCCTGGGAACTGGGCCACACTGGGGAGGCTTTCGATTATACGGCACTTTGATTTTGTGATCCCTTTTCCGCTTCGTGGCCAGCCGGGGGGCTTTCCAGTAGACTGCCACTTCGGGAATGCCCAAAAACCGGGTTGACAACAAGGATATGTACGAAACCTTCTACCGACTTACCACAGAGCCGTTCCGGTTGAGCCCGGATCCCAGTTTCTGTTTCAGCCACAAGAGTTACGCGCGGGCCAAGGCCTACATGCAGTACGCCTTCAACCGCGCCGAGGGGTTCGTCATGGTCACCGGCCGGCCGGGAACCGGCAAGACCACCCTCATCGGCGACCTGGTGAAGAGCCTGCCCCGGTCGCAGGTGAGCGTCGCCACCCTGGTGACCACCCAGTTGGAGGCGGAGGACCTGCTGCAGATGGTGGCCCACGCTTTCGGGTTGGGGGTTCCCATGAGCGGCAAGGCCTCCGCGCTCCAGTACCTCACGACCATGCTGAGGCGCGAACGGGAGAAGCGGCGCCGGGCCCTGCTCATCATCGACGAGGCCCAGGACC
>JALWGP010000083.1 GCA_027038775.1 Sedimenticola sp.
GTGCTGCCGCACGCGTCATCAGCGATTTCGCCAAGGAGCATGATCAGCTGGTGGTCAAGATGGTTGCCCTCAATGGCAAGCTGCTGGCCCCCTCTGAGATCACGACCCTGGCGAAGATGCCCACCTACGAGCAGGCGGTCAGCATGCTCATGGGAACCATGCTGGCTCCCGTGCAGAAGCTGGCCACCACGCTCAACGAGGTACCGGGCAAGCTGGTGCGTACCCTTGCAGCCATTCGCGACGCCAAGGAGGCCGCCTGAGGTCAGGCGCCCTCCGGCATCAACCCTTTCAATCTTTCAACCAATCAGAGATCAGGAGCCCTGAAAATGGCAGTTTCCAAAGAAGAGATCCTCGAAGCCATCGCCAACATGTCGGTCATGGAGGTGGTGGAGCTGATCGAGGCAATGGAAGAGAAGTTCGGCGTGACCGCCGCCGCAGCCGTGGCCGCGGTGCCTGCCGCCGGTGGCGAGGCCGGTGGCGAAGCGGCCGCCGAGAAGACCGAGTTCGACGTGGTGCTCACCGGCTTCGGCGACAAGAAGGTGGGCGTGATCAAAGCCGTTCGGAGCATCACCGGCCTGGGCCTGAAAGAGGCCAAGGAAGCGGTGGAAGGTGCCCCCACCGTGATCAAGGAAGGGGTGAGCAAGGAAGAGGCCGAAGAGGCCAAGAAGGCCCTGGAAGAAGCCGGCGCCACCGTCGAGATCAAGTAATCGGTCTTGGCGCACGCGCAAGCAAGGCCACACGCGGCTGGCGGCCCTCGAGGTCGCCGGCCTTTTCCCGCTTATGCGGGTTTTTTCGCCCTCCGGGCGGGCAGCACCTGGTAACAGACTGAGGGAAGGCAACAAGCATGGCCTATTCTTACACCGAGAAAAAACGCATCCGCAAGGATTTCGGCAAGCGCGGCAGCGTGCTCGAAATCCCCTATCTGCTGGCGACGCAGATCGACTCCTACCGCAATTTTCTCCAGGCCGACAAGAAGCCGGAAGAGCGGGCCATGCAGGGCCTGCACGCGGCCTTCAGCTCGGTCTTTCCCATCGTCAGTCACAACGGCAGCGCCGCCCTGGAGTATGTTAGCTACCGGCTCGGCGAGCCGATGTTCGACGTGCGCGAATGTCAGCTGCGCGGCGTGACCTACGCCGCCCCGCTGCGGGTGCTGGTGCGCCTGGTGATCTACGATCGCGACGCGCCCGCCGGCGTCAAGCGGGTCAAGGACGTGAAGGAGCAGGAGATCTACATGGGCGAACTGCCGCTCATGACCGAGACCGGCACCTTCATCATCAACGGCACCGAGCGGGTGATCGTCTCCCAGCTGCACCGCTCGCCGGGGGTCTTCTTCGACCATGACAAGGGCAAGACCCACTCCTCGGGCAAGCTTTTGTTCTCGGCGCGGGTGATTCCCTACCGCGGTTCCTGGCTCGATTTCGAGTTCGATCCCAAGGATGCCGTCTTCGTGCGCATCGACCGCCGCCGCAAGATCCCGGCCACGGTGCTGCTGCGTGCCCTGGGTTACAACACCCAGGAGATCCTCGACTACTTCTTCGAGACCGACACCTTCACCTTCGACAAGGGCAAGATCAAGCTCGATCTGGTGCCCAGGCGCCTGCGCGGTGAAACCGCCGTGTTCGACATCAAGGCGG
>JALWGP010000084.1 GCA_027038775.1 Sedimenticola sp.
GTACCTGGTGTTCGCCCTCATGCCGCGGGAGGGGGAGGCCGAATTGCTGCCCTTGGCGTTGGGCGAGGAGAAGCCGGAGCACTCCCTGGCGGAGAGCGGGGCTTTCCGCGAATTTACCGCCAGGCACGGCTTTCTTGGTTACAACGAGGGGTACGTGGATTGGAACCGCATCCTGGAGATGGTGCTGGGCGAGGCCGGCGGGATCAATGCCAGGGTGCTCCAGATCCTGGGAGTGGAGCTGGAGGAGGTCTCCCCGGGATGCCGCAGGCTCGCCAAGTTCGTCGTCCAGGGCGTGCCCCGTCTCGGGTTCGGCTACGTGGCGGCCACGGACGACAGCTACACCGTGGAGGTGGTCGTCGAGAGCTCGCCCGGCGTGGGCGGCTGGCTGAAGCAGGTGGCCGCGCCCGTCCCCGGCCTGGGAAGCGCGGCCGGCGCCACCTTCAGCTTCGGGGTGGGACTCGACCTGCCGAAGGTTCGGGACGGCCTCAAGGTGCTGCTGGGCAACATCGCCGAACAGGGCAAGGAGTGCGAAACCCTGGACCAGCAGGAGCTGGTGCAGGCCACCCAGTCCCTGGACCTGATGCTCAACCCTATGCTGGCGGGGGTGAAGGGATTCAACCTGGTGCTGGACGAGATCCAGGTGGACCCCGATACCCTGGAACCGAAATCGGTGGCCGCCCGCCTGCTGGTGGCGGCCACCGACCCCCGCGGGCTCTTCGGCATGGCGGGCATGCTCGATCCCAAGCTGGCCATGTTGCAGATTCCCCAGGATGGCACGCCGGTCAAGTTGCCGCTGGAAGAGAGCCTGCCCATGGCGCCGCCCGCCTGGGTGGCCATCCAGGGAGAGGCGTTGGGGCTCTTCCTGGATGCCCAGCCGCCGAACGATGCCGCCAGGGTGCTCTCCGAGCCGCCGGCCTCTTCCTCCCTCATCCTGGCCCTGGACTACGACGTGAAGAAGTTGCTGCAGCAGATCGGTCCCTCCCTGGAGCACACCATGGAGACCATGCAGGGCGAGGAGGCGGAGGACGCCCGGGAGGTCTACGAGACCATCAAGGAGACCGCCTCTCTCTACGACCACTTCAGTTTCGGCATCCACGGCGAGGAGCGGGGACTGGTGATGCGGGGCAAGGTGGAATTCGGCAGCGGGAGTGCGAAGTAGCGTTTCCAGCGGGGTTGAATCCCGCGGGCCGGGGCGTATATTGCCCCCATGACTCGTGAGAATCCCGATCCCATGGACAACCCCCTGTTGCAGCAGGAGGGCCTGCCCCCCTTCTCCCGCATCCGGCCCGAGCACGTGGAGCCGGCCATCGATCTCCTGCTGGCGGAGAACCGCGCCGGGGTAAAGCGCCTGCTGGCGGAGGTGGAGCGGCCCGGCTGGCACGACTTCATCGAGCCCCTGGAGGAGATGGAGGAGCGCCTCTCCCGCGCCTGGTCGCCCGTCTCCCACCTCCACGCGGTGATGGACAGCGAGGCGCTGCGCGCCGCCTACAACGCCTGCCTGCCCAAGCTCACCGACTACGGCACCGAGATGGGGCAGAACCGCGAGCTGTTCGAGGCCTACCGCGAAGTGGCGGAGAAGGGCGGTGACCTGGGCCGCGCCCAGCGCAAGCTGCTGGAGAGCTGCCGGAAGC
>JALWGP010000085.1 GCA_027038775.1 Sedimenticola sp.
GGCGGGCCTCCAGGTACAGCGTATCACCCGGCATCACCGGTCGCTTGAAGCGGGCCTTGTCCACGCCCGCCAGCAGGTAGACCCCATCCCCGTCGTTCTCCTCCGTCTCCAGCGCCAGCAGGCAGGTGGCCTGGGCCAGGGCCTCGACGATGAGCACGCCGGGCATTACCGGCTTGCCGGGAAAGTGGCCCTGGAAGAAGGGCTCGTTGATGGTGACGTTCTTCAGCGCCAGCAACCGCTCGCCCGGCTCGCACCCGAGCACTCGATCCACCAGCAGGAAAGGGTAGCGATGGGGCAGCCGCTCCATGACGCGGCCGATGTCCAGACTCTTCAAGGGTGTGCTCCCGGGACGGTTCAGCCCGCCTCCTTCTCCCCGCGCAGCTGTTCAATGGCCTTCTCCAGCTCGCGGACCTTCTTGTTCAACTCGTCCAGGCGCTTGACGCGCGGCGCGTTCCGTTTCCACTGATTGTGGGGCACGGCGGCCAGGCCGCTGGAATAGACGCCCGGTTCCTTCAACGAATGGGTGACCAGGGTGAATGCGGTCACGTGCACATCGTCGGCCAGCTCGATGTGGCCCACCAGCCCCACGCCGCCGGCCAGGGTGCAGTCACTGCCGATGCGGGTGGAGCCCGAGATGCCGGTACAGGCGGCGATGGCGGTGTTCTCGCCGATCTCCACGTTGTGGGCCACCTGGATGAGGTTGTCCAGCTTGGCGCCACGGCGGATCACGGTGTCGCGGATGGCGCCCCGGTCGATGGTGGTGTTGGCGCCCACCTCCACGTCGTCCTCCAGCACCACCGAGCCGAGCTGGGGCACCTTCTCCCAGCGGCGGCCGTCGCGGGCCAGGCCGAAGCCGTCGCTGCCCACCACCACGCCGGGATGGAGCAGGCAGCGGCGCCCGATGCGCACCCCGTCCAGCACCGTCACCGAGGCCACCAAGCGGGTGCCGTCACCGATCACCGCGTTCCGCCCCACCACGCAGTTGGGGCCGATGTGCACCCCCTCCCCGAGGGTGGCGCCCTCGGACACCACCGAACCCGCCTCGATGACCGCGGTGGCACTCACCCTGGCCCCTGGCGACACCGTGGCCGCGGGATGGACGCCCGGCTGCGGGGGTCTCTCGTCCGCGAAACGGCGCAGCACCCGCGCCCAGGCGAGGTAGGGGTTGTCGCTCACCAGGGCGTTGGTGGCGCAATGGTCGAGATCACCCGGTGCGAGGATCACCGCCGAGGCGCGGGTTCCCGCCAGGTACTTTCGATAGCGGGGATTGTTCAGGAAGGTGATCTGCCCCGGCCCCGCCTGTTCCAGGGTCTCCACGCCGGAGATCCTGGTGCCGGCGTCGCCATGGAGCTCGGCACCTGCCACCCCGGCCAGTTCGCCCAGGGTGTAGCTCCTTGCCTCCTCCCGGGGCACGGACCGCCTCAGCGCCTCTTCAGCTCCCGGATCACCTGGTCGGTGATGTTGACCTTGTCGTTGGCCCAGACCACGCCGCTTTCGAGCACCATGTCGAAGCCGCCCTGCTTGGCCACCTTGATCACCACCTCGGTGATCACCTTGCGCAGCTTGGCCAGCTCCTCGTTCTGGCGCAGCGAGAGATCCTCCTGGAATTCGCTCTGGGCGTTCTTCAGCTTGCGGGTGCGGGCGATGATGTCCCGCTCCAGCCGCTTCTTCTCGGATTCGCTCATGATGGCGGCATCGCGTGCCAGCTTCTCCTTGAGCTTCTTCAGCTTCTTCTGCTCGGCCACCAGCTGGTCGTCACGCTTGGCGAACTCCTTGCGGATGCGCTCCTTGATCGCTTTCACCTGCGGGGAGGCCTGCAGCACCTTGGCCACCTGCACGAAGGCAACCTTGGTACCTGCCGCCAGGGCAGGCCCGCCGGAAACGATGAAAACGAGCAACAGGGCCGCCGCTAGAATCTTGGATTTGGTCACGCTCTTGCACTCCTCGGTTTGTCGGTCATCAGAAAACGGATCCGAAACTGAACTGGAAATTCTCCACTTCGTCGTCATCCTTGTCGTTCAACGGAACGCCGTAGCTCACGGTTAACGCTCCCATGGGAGAGAGCCAGGTGGCGCCCACGCCCACGGAATACCGTATCTCGTCCCATTCTATCCTGTCGGCGAATACATTGCCCGCGTCCAGGAAGGCGGAGAGCCGCAGGGTATCGGAAAACTCCTCGAAGGGAGGCGGCATGAACAACTCGACCCCCCCGGTGAGTTTTCGGGTGCCACCGTAGGGATCGCCGGTGGAGTCCCGTGGACCCAGCGTGTTGCTCTTGAAACCCCTCAGGTTCTTCACACCACCCGCGTAGAAATGTTCGAAGAAAGGCAGGGCCGTCGTGTTGCCATAGCTGTCGCCGTAACCGAGGTCCGCCTTCGCCGAAAAGACGAAGCGCTGGTAGACCGGGATGTAGTGCCGGAAGGTGTAGTAGAACTTGTAAAACTGAAGATCACTGCCCGGAACCGTCAGCGTGAAGGTGGCGGTCTGGCGGTTGCCGATGGTGGGGAAGATGGCGCTGTCCCGCGAGTCGTGGCGCCAGGTGACCGTGAGCTTGAAATCCCGGTAGCTGTCCCCCTCCGTATCGACGAAGTCGACGATCTCCGTCGGTGGCAGGTCGCCAAGACGCAAATCGATGAACTCGAAGGCGAAACTGGCCGACAGGCGGTTGAAGTCGCTCACCGGCACGCCGTAGTTCACCGAGGCGACGGAACGATCCGTGCTGTAGTCCGAGACATTCAGCTCGTCGTAGTTGGTCTTGCGATAGCTGAGATTGAAGCCCCGGCTGATGCCGTCGATGGTGGCATAGGGATTGAAATAAGAGAGCTGGTAATGGGTGTTGTAGCTGCTGGTGTTGAGGGCCATGGTGACCTTCTTGCCGGTGCCCAGGAAGTTGTCCTCGGTGACACTGGCGGTGAAGCTGATGCCCTGGTTCTGGCTGTAGCCGACACCACCCGCCAGCGACCCGGAAGGCTTCTCCTTCACGGTCACCACCACGTCGGTGAGATCGGTGGAGCCGGGCACCGCCGGCGTCTCCAGGATCACCTCCTCGAAGAAACCCAGGCGCTGCAACCGCTCCCGTGAACGTTTCAGCTTGCTGTTGGAGAGCCAGGCGTTCTCCATCTGCCGCATCTCGCGACGGACGACGCGGTCACGGGTACGGGTGTTGCCCTTGATGTCGATACGCCGCACGTAGACCCGCTTGCCGGGATCCAGGTAGAAGGTGATGGAGACCGTCTTCTTCTCCTCGTCCACCTCGGGGATGTGGTTGATGTTGGCAAAGGCGTAGCCCATCTCGCCCAGCTTCTCGGTGATGCGGTCGGTGCTGTCCACCACGGCGCGGCGGGAGAAGGGCTCGCCCCGCCGCAAATGGATGAGCGGGAAGTACTCCTCGGCATCCACCACCAGGTCGCCGGTGATGCGGATGTCGCTCAGGGTGTAGACATCCCCCTCTCTGACGTTGATGGTGATGTAGATGTCCTTCTTGTCCGGGGAGAGCGTCACCTGGGTGGACTCCACCTTGAACTTCAGGTACCCGCGGTCCAGGTAGAAGGACTTGAGCGTCTCGAGGTCACCGGCCAGCTTCTGGCGCGAATACTGGTCCTCCTTGGTGAACCAGGCCAGCCAGCCGCCGGGACGGGACTGGAAGGCATCCAGCAGCTCTTCGTCGCTGAAGCTCCGGTTGCCCACGATGGAGACGCCACGAATGCGCGCGGTCTTGCCCTCCTTGATGTCGATATCGATGGCGACCCGGTTGCGTTCGAGCGGGGTCACCCGCGTCTCCAGGACGACGCCGTACTTGCCCTCGTTGAAGAACTGGCGGCGCAGCTCCTGCTCGATCTTGGCCAGCAGCGAGCGGTTGAAGGTGCGCCCCTCGGCCAGGCCCGCGTCCCGCAGCCCCTTCATCAGGTCCTCGGTCTGGATGGACTTGTTGCCCGTGATCTCGATCTGGGCGATGGCGGGACGCTCCACCACCTCGATGACCAGCACGTCGCCCTCGCGCCACGCCTGCACGTCCTTGAAGAAGCCGGTCTTGTAGAGGGAGCGGATGACGGCGGGGACATTGTGCGCACCCACCTCGTCGCCCGGCTTCACCGGCAGGTAGTTGAAGACGGTGCCCGCGGAGATGCGTTGCAGCCCTTCCACGCGGATGTCCTTCGCGACGAAGGCGCCGGCCAGGCCCGGCGCTGCGAGCAGCAGCAGGAGAAGAACTCTGGGGAAAGCACGCATGGTGAAAGGGAAGCCCCGCTGTTTTCGTGACCGCGTATTATAGTGGCATGGCAGCTCAGCCCGCCAGCCGCATGATGTCCTGGTAAAAGACCAGGACCATGAGCGCCAGCAGCAGGGCGAGCCCGATCTGCTGCCCGCGCGCCATCATCTCCTCCGAGGGCGGCCGCCCGGTCACCGCCTCGATGAGGAAATAGAGCAGGTGGCCGCCGTCCAGCACCGGCACCGGCAGCAGGTTGAACACGCCGAGGCTGACGCTGATCACCGCCAGCAGCTTGAGGAAGTAGACCAGCCCCGCGCTCACCGCGCTGCCCGCCGCGTCCGCCATGGTGATGGGCCCGCCCAGGTTCTTCAGCGAGGCCTGCCCGGTGAGAATGCGCCACATCACCTTGAGGGTGAGCGCCGAGAACTCCCAGGTTCGGCGAAAAGCCTCGGGCACCGCCTCGAGTGGCCCCATGGCGTACTCCACCCGGTACCGTTCCCACAGCCCCGGCATGGGCTGGTTGGCGGCGCCGATGCGCCCGATGGTGCTGCCGTCGTCCAGGGTCACCGCCTTCGGCGTCACCTCCAGGGCCAGCCTCTCGCCACCGCGCTCCACCTCCAGCCGGATGGACTGCAATGGATGGTCGCGAATGTAGTTCACCCACTCCACCCAGTCCTTCACCGGTGTTCCGTCCACGGCGAGAATGCGGTCGCCCGGCTTCAGCCCTGCCCGCTCCGCCGGCTCGCCCGGCAGCACCTTGCCGATCACCGCCGGAACCGTCGGCAGCTCGGGATTGAGCCCCAGCGACTCCAG
>JALWGP010000086.1 GCA_027038775.1 Sedimenticola sp.
GGCCGAAAGCAGCACGGCAGCCACCGAAAGCAGCTCCGGTGCCGCAGAAGGTTTCGGCATCGATTGGAGCACCGCGCCCGAACGGGAGATCACCATCTTCTACCCCGGCCAGACCTCCATCGAGTGGGTGCTCAACGGTCGCTATCATGGCGGCGCCCGGCCCTTCTCCCGGGGCGGCGACCGCTGCGTGACCTGCCACGACAAGGAGACCGCCGACATGGGCAAAAAGATGGTCACCGGCGAAAAGGCCGAACCCACGCCCATACCCGGCAAGCGCCCCGCCATTCCGGTGAAGGTGCAGGCCGCCCACGACGCCGAAAATCTCTATCTGCGCTTCGAATGGGAAGACACCGACCATGTGCCGGTGCCTTTCGTGGACGGCGGCAAGATGGACCCCAAGAACCCCATGAAGATCGCCTTCATGCTGGCCACCGACGAGGTGGAATACGCCGACCGGGCCGGTTGCTGGGGCACCTGCCATCATGATCTACGCTCCATGCCCGACACGCCCGACGAGAAAACCATGGCCGAGAGCCCAGCCGCCAAGATTCTGGACCTCTCCAACGGTGTCACCAAGTACATCAAGGAGAGCCGCACCAAGATCGAGGTGAAGGGACGCCGTGGCAAGAAGCGGGGCGGCTGGGACAAGCTCAAGAGCGCCGAAGAGATCCAGGCCGAGCTGGATGCCGGCCACTTCATGGACCTGCTCCGCTACAACTCGGGCAAGGGCACCACGGAGAACGGCTACGTGCTCGAACAGCGCCACATGAGCGGTGGCGGCGAGTTCGCCGTCAACGCCCGCAAGGAGGGCAACACCTGGATCGTGGAGATGAAGCGCAAGCTGAACACCGGCAAGCCGGGAGACCTCGTCATCGAGCCCGGCAAGCTCTACAACTTCGGCTTCGCCATTCACGACGACTACAGCAACGCCCGCTTCCACCACGTCTCCCTCGGCTACAAGCTGGGGCTGGACAACGAGGAGGCGGAGATCAACGCCGTAGCCAAGTAACCCTCGTCATCCCGCTCCAACGGCCGGCAGCCCGCGGGCTGCCGGCCGTTGTTTTATTGGTCCACCGGTATAAAATTCGGAACGAAAGGAAAACCGGGCAAGGAGAAATCAACATGAAATCACTCGCCATCTCCGGTGTGGCCGCACTGCTGCTCCTGGTGGCTGGCACGGCCACGGCCGAAACGTCGAAGGTCACCGAAGTAACGATCTACAAGTTCCAGTTCGATCCCCGGGAGGTGACCATTCCCGTGGGCGGAAAGGTGCGCTGGGTGAACCGGGAGAAGCGGCAGTACCACAGCGTCTGGTTCGAGAAGCTGGGAGAACCGGAGCCGGACTACCTGTTCCCGGGCGACGTCTACGAGAGGACCTTCGACAAGGCGGGAGACTTCCCCTACCGGTGCGGCCCCCACCCGGAAATGACCGGCATCGTGCACGTCCGATGAAGCCACCCGAGAGGGGGGCGAATCGTCCGGGAGAATGGAATCCAATTGACCTCCGTCAAGGCCGCCCGGGACGGGCGCGGCTACCCTGAGCCCATAGTTTTCAATCACTTGGAGCCAGGGGTTCAATGGCAAGAATCCGCCTGATTCTGTTGCCTCTACTGCTCTCCATGACAGGGCTCTCCCTGGCATCGGCGGCCGAGCCCACGCCCGGACGGCAGGCCGAGCTCATCCATCTCCTGCGCCACGACTGCGGCTCCTGCCACGGTATGCGCCTGCAGGGAGGACTGGGGCCACCGCTCACTCCCGATCGACTGGAGACGCTGAGCAGCGAGCAGCTCAGCGCCACCATCCTGCACGGGCGGCCGGGCACGCCCATGCCCCCCTGGCGCCCCTTCCTCACCCGTGAGGAGGCGCTCTGGCTGGCCCGCCAGCTCAAGGGCGGGGTGGCCCGATGAGGGCGCTGCTGCTCTCTCTCCTGCTGCTGCTTCAAGGCGCCGCCACGGCCGCCGACTGTGAGCTGCGTGGCACCGGGGACCTGGGGCTGGTGATCGAGCGTGCCTCGGGTTCGCTGCAGGTGCTGGACACCACCACCCACAGGGCGCTGTTCCGCGTGGAGGGGCTGGGTGATCTCTCCCACGCCTCGGCGGTCTACTCCCGGGACGAACGCTACGCCTACATCTTCGGCCGTGACGGCGGCCTCACCAAGGTGGACATCCTCTGCGGCAGGGTGGTGAAGCGCATCGTGCAGGGGGGCAACAGCATCGGCGGCGCCATCTCCCAGGACGGGCGCCTGGTCGCCGTCTCCAACTACGAGCCCGGCGGCGTCAAGGTCTTCTCCGCCGAGGATCTCTCGCTGGTGGCCGACATCCCCGCCACCCGTACCGACAAGGGCAAGGGCTCCAAGACGGTGGGGCTGGTGGACGCACCGGGGCAGCGCTTCGTCTTCAGTCTTTACGACACCGGCGAAATCTGGATCCTTGGCATGAAGGATCCCGCCCACCCGAAGCTGACGAAGTTCACGGGCATCGGCCGCCTGCCCTACGACGGCCTGGTCACCCCCGACGGCCGCCACTACATCGCCGGGCTCTTCGGCGAGGACGGGCTGGCCATGCTCGACCTGTGGCACCCGGAAAAGGGGGTGCGACGCATCCTGGACCACTACGGCAAGGGCGAACAGAAGCTTCCGGTCTACAAGATGCCCCACCTGGAGGGGTGGGCCATCGCCGGCGATCGCGCCTTCTTTCCCGCCGTGGGCCGCCACGAGGTGCTGGTGATGGACATGGAGAACTGGCAGGAGGTGGGCCGCATCCCGGTACACGGCCAGCCGGTCTTCGTCATGGCCCGGCCTGACGGACGCCAGCTCTGGGTCAATTTCGCCTTTCCGAACAACGATACCGTGCAGGTGATCGACAGCGAGAGCCTGGAGATCATCAAGACCCTGAAGACCGGCAAGGGTACCCTCCACATGGAGTTCACCCCGCGCGGCGAGGAGGTGTGGATCTCGGTGCGGGACAAGGACGAGATCCAGATCTACGACACCGACACCCAGGCGTTGAAGGGCCGCATCCCGGCAAAGAAACCCAGCGGCATCTTCTTCACCGACCGCGCCCACAAGACAGGACTATGACCATGGCCACCCCGCTTCCCGTCCAGAAACGCTACCTGCGCAAGCCCTCGGTGGAACCGCCGCAGCTCACCGAGCTGGAGAAGCGGCTGCTCAACGCCTGGCAGAAGGGCTTTCCCCTGGTGCCCCGCCCCTACGCCGAGATCGCCCGCAGGCTGGGCACCAGCGAGGCGCTGGTGCTGACCATCCTGGAGAAGCTCCAGGAGGAGGGCCTCATCAGCCGGGTAGGGCCGGTCTTCACCCCGCGCAGGGTGGGAGTGAGCACCCTGGCCGCCATGTCGGTGCCCGAAGAGGAGCTGGAGCGGGTGGCCGCCATCGTCAGCAGTTACGAGGAGGTGAACCACAACTACGAGCGGGAACACCATTTCAACCTCTGGTTCGTGGTCACCGCCCCCGACGAGGCGCAGCTGCGCCAGGTGATCGAGGAGCTGGAGGCGCGCACCGGCCACCCCGTGATGGACCTGCCCCTGGAGCAGCAGTACCACATCGACCTGGGGTTCCCGCTGTGGTGTTGAACGAGAGCGACAGCCGGCTCATCGCCGCCATCCAGGACGGGCTGCCGCTGAGCGCCCGTCCCTGGGCCGAGGTGGGCGAGCGCATCGGCATGGACGAGGGCGAGGTGATCCGGCGGGTGAAGGCGCTGCAGGAGCAGGGCTACATCAAGCGCTTCGGGCTGGTGGTACGTCACCACGAGCTGGGTTACAACGCCAACGCCATGGTGGTGTGGGACGTGCCCGACGAACGGGTCGCCGAGGTGGGCGAGGCCCTGGGCCGGCAGCGCTGCGTCACCCTCTGCTACCAGCGCCCCCGCCGCCTGCCCCACTGGCCCTACAACCTCTTCTGCATGATCCACGGCAAGGACCGGCAGCGGGTGCTGGACTACATCGACCAGGTCACCGAAGAACTCGGTTTGCAGGAGATTCCCAGGGAGGTACTCTTCAGCGGGCGGCGGTTCAAGCAGCGGGGGGCGAAATACCGTTGATTCGAAGCGCTGCCCCCGGTAGCCCAGGTGGCGCTGGCCGATCCGGGGTGACAATGGACGATATCGACCGCCAGATCATCAACCGCCTCCAGGGCGGTTTTCCCATCTGCGAGCATCCCTACCGGGAGGCCGCGGCGGAGCTGGGCATCCGCGAGGAGGAACTCATCCGGCGCCTGCAGAAACTGCTGGACGACGGGCTGCTGAGCCGCTTCGGCCCCATGTACCACGCGGAGAAGCTAGGCGGCGGCCTGAGCCTCTGCGCCATGGCCATTCCCGAGGAAAGGTTCGACCAGGTGGCGGAGCAGGTGAACGCCTTTCCCGAGGTGGCCCACAACTACGCCCGCGACCACAAGCTCAACATGTGGTTCGTGCTGGCCACCGAGACCCCGGAACGCATCGACGAGGTGCTGGCGGAGATCGAGGCGGCCACCGGCTACAAGGTCTACAACATGCCCAAGCAGGAGGAGTTCTATGTCGGCCTCAGGTTCGAACTGTAGGCGCGGCGCCTCCGCCGCGAATGTTCTTGCGTTCGGCCCGGGGCGGGCCTCCTGCCCCATTCGCATCCCGGGATTGACTCGTGAATTTTCCCATGCCAGCCTGATTCCATGATCGACTCCCTCGACCGCGCCATCATTCATGCCACCCAGGCCGGCCTCCCCCTGGTGCCCGAGCCCTACGCGGCCGTGGCCGCGCAGGTGGGCGCGGAGCCGGAGGAGGTGATGCGGCGCATGCAGCGCATGCTGGAGGCAGGCGTCATCCGCCGCATCGGCGCGGTGCCCAACCACTACGCCCTGGGCTTCCGCGGCAACGGCATGAGCGTGTGGGACGTGCCCGACCGGAAAATCCGCCACTACGGGCGCCTCATCGGCGAACTGGACTTCGTCAGCCACGCCTACCATCGCCCCCGCCACCTTCCCCACTGGCCCTACAACCTCTTCGCCATGGTGCACGGC
>JALWGP010000087.1 GCA_027038775.1 Sedimenticola sp.
CCTGGCCCGGCTGCGCGAGCCGCTGCTGATCCGCGGCTACTTCAGCGCTGCCACCCATCCCCTGCTGGCGCCCCTGGTGCCCCAGCTTCGCGACCTGCTGGAAGAGTATGCCGTGGCCGGCCGCGGCCGGGTCCGGGTGGAGTTCGTCGACCCCCACGAGGACCCCCGGCTGGAGGAGGAGGCGGGCTCCCGCTTCGGCATCCGCCCGGTTCCCTTCCGCACCGCCAGCAAGTACCAGGCGTCGGTGGTGAACAGCTACTTCCACGTGCTGGTGAGCTATGGCGACCAGTACCAGGTGCTCGACTACGAGGACCTGGTGGACGTGAAGGTGGGCTCCGAGACCGACCTCGAGGTGGCCCTGCGCAACCCCGAGTACGAGATCACCGCCGCCGTGCGCAAGGTGCTCAACCAGTACCAGGGCGGGGGCAACCCCTTCCACAACCTGGCGCGCCCGGTCACCTTCACCGGCTACCTCAGTGGCGCCCTGCCCGGGGCCATGCAGGAGGCACGCGGGGCGCTCGAGAAGGCGCTGGAGAAGCTGAAGAAGGAGTCGGAAGGACGTTTCCGGGTGGAGTTCCGGGATCCCGACAAGGACGAGGCCCTGGCCGGTCGGCTGGAGAGGGAGGAGGGCTTCCAGCCCATGATCCTGGATCTTCTCGATCCCCGGCCCTTCTGGTTCTACCTGGTGTTGGACGATGGCCGCCAGAAACTGCCGGTGCCCCTGCCCGAGACGCTCGACGAGGCGGGCTTCCGCCAAGCGCTGCTGGCCGGTGTGAAGCGCTTCTCGCCGGGCTTCCTCAAGACCCTGGCGGTCCATGCGCCGGGGGGCGCGGCAACCTCCCCCTTCGGCTTCGGCGCGGCCGGCCGGCAGTACCGGGTGCTGAAGCAGCAGCTGGCCGACTCGGTGCGCTGGGTGGAGACCGACCTGGAGGAGGGGCGGGTGCCGGCGGAGGCCGACATGCTCATGGTGCTGGCGCCGGAGTCGCTGGACGAGAAGCAGCTCTTCGCCATCGATCAGTTCCTCATGCGCGGCGGGAGCGTGCTGCTGGCCACCTCGCCCTTCGACGTCACCCTCGATCCCGCGCTGGATGCCAGCAGGCTCGACAGCGGCCTCGGAGAGTGGCTCGCCGGGCACGGCCTGAAGCTGGGCGGGGAGATGGTGCTGGACCCCCGCGCCGGCGCCCTGCCCATCCCGGTGGAGCGGCACTTGGGGGGCGGCTTCGTGGTGCGGGAGATCCAGCTGGTGGACTATCCCTACATCCTCGACGTGCGCGACGAGGGGCTCAACGACGACTCCCCGGTGACCGCGGGGCTGGACCAGCTCTACGTTCCCTTCGCCTCGCCCATCGAGGTGGACGAGGCGAAGAACCGGGATCGCAGGGTCACCTGGCTGCTGCGCTCCTCGCCCGGGAGCTGGGCCTCTTCCAGCCTCGATATCGTTCCCGACTTCCGCCGGTTCGGTGCCCTGGGCTTCGCGGCGGGTGAAAAGGTCGGGCCGCGCACCCTGGCGGTGATGCTGGAAGGGCGTTTCGACTCCGCCTTCAAGGGCAAAGAATCGCCTCTTCTCACTGGAAAGGAGGCAGGGAAAAAGGAGGAAGGGAAGAAGAGAGAGGAGGCTGCGCAAGAGCAGGAACCGAAGCGTGCGGAAGGGGTGATCGAGCGTTCGCCCGACGGTGCGCGGCTGATCCTGGTGGCCTCCAACCTGCTCTTCACCGACCAGGCGGAGGCGCTGCTGGCCGGTGCGCTGGGCACCGCTTACCGAAAGCCGGCGCGCTTCGCCCAGAACCTGGTGGACTGGTCGCTGGAGGACCAGGGACTGCTGGCCCTGCGCGGCCGCGACCGCAGCCGTTTCGCCCGCACCCTGGAGCCCATGGACGCCGCAGGCCAGCGGCTGCGCGAATCCCTCGACTACGCCCTGGTGCTGGCCGGACTGGCGGTGGTCTGGGTCGTCCACCGGCGCCGCCGGCGTCGCCTCGAGGCCCGCTATCGGCAGATTCTGGAGGAGGTGTGAGATGAAGCGCGCGCTGTTCGTTCTCGGAACCCTGCTCGTGGTGCAGCTGCTGGCGGCGCTGGGGCTGGGCCGCCAGGGCGACCTGCTGGCTTCCCGGTCCCCGCAGAAACCGCTGCTGGCGGAGGGGGCCGCCGCCGTCGATGGGCTGGTCGTCACCGACGACGAGGAGCACCGGGTGGTGTTGCGCAAGGTGGACGGCAGGTGGCAGTTGCCCGACTACTTCGACGCGCCGGCCGATGGCGGCAAGGTGAAGGGGCTGATGGATGCCGTGGCGAAGGTGAAGCTGGGGTACCCGGTGGGCACCAGCAAAGAGGCCGCGGCCCGCTTCAAGGTGGCGGAGGAGACCTTTTCGCGCCACGTGAAGCTGATGGCGGGCGACCGGGTGGTGGCGGAGTTCTACCTGGGGCGCTCCGCCGGCGTGGACCGCAGCTACCTGCGACCGGCCGGGGAGGAGGCGGTCTACCTGGCCGGGCTGCCGGAGTGGCACTTTCCGGCCCGGCCGGAACGGTGGCTCGACCCGGCGCTGCTGAAGCCGGAGGCCGGGGGGCTCTCCTCCCTCGCCGTGGATGGGCTGAAGCTGATGAAACAGGATGAAGAGGGTTGGCGGGCCGAGGGGCTGGCCCCCGGAGAGACGCTGAAGAAGGCGGGCGTGGAGAAGCTGCTCTCCACCCTCGCCGGCCTGCGCGTGGATGCCATCCTGGGCACCGGTCCCGATCCCTCCTGGAAGCCTGACCGGCCGGTGCGCAGGTTGGTGCTCACCGGCGAGGCCGGGGAGGTCACCTGGCTGATGTTCGAGCCGGAGAAGGGGGATTTCCACGTGCTCAAGAGCAGCTGCCACCCCTGGTACTTCAGGCTGGAGAGCTGGAACGCCAGGCCGCTGCTCGACGCTTCCGCGCGCGAGGCGCTGGTGGAGAGGGCCGAAACGACCCCGTAGGAGCGGCGCCCCCGCCGCGAATGTTTAGAGTTCGGCCCGGGGGCGGGCCTCCCACGACTGCTGTAGGAGCGGCGCCCCCGCCGCGAATGGTTTGGAATTCGGCCCGGGGGCGGGCCTCCTACGGTTGGTGTAGGAGCGGCGCCCTCGCCGCGAATGTTTGGAGTTCGGCCCGGGGGCGGGCCTCCTACGGTTGGTGTAGGAGCGGCGCCCCCGCCGCGAATGGTTTGGAATTCGGCCCGGGAACTTGCAAAGTCCTGTCCCAGTCTTTATGTTGTCGCGGGGAGATGGTCGGATAGCCGCTGTCGCGCCAGCGATGGAGGAAAGTCCGGGCTCCACAGGGCAGGGTGCCAGGTAACGCCTGGGGGGCGCGAGCCCACGGAAAGTGCCACAGAAAACAGACCGCCTACCCCGGCCCCGGCCGGGCGGCAAGGGTGAAAAGGTGCGGTAAGAGCGCACCGCGCTGCCGGTAACGGCAGTGGCAGGGTAAACCCCAGCCGGAGCAAGACCAAATAGGGAAGCGCGCGCCGCAAGGCGCGACCCGTGGCCCGCGGGAGCTTCCGGGTAGGTCGCTCGAGGCGTCCGGTGACGGGCGTCCCAGATGAATGGCTATCGGCGGCGCTCGATCGCCGCAACAGAACCCGGCTTACAGACCATCTCCCCACTTTTTTCCTTCCTGATCTCTTTCGTGAACCGCTTCGCGTCCCCTTCCAGCGCGACTCTTGATAAATCACTTTAAGTTCCCTCTTCATCGCCCTGTTTTCAGGGTTCTTTGTTCCGTGCAGGCACCCGTTTGTAAGCCATTGACTTCAAAGCTTTTTTTTCCATTTCAGCCTTGACCGGTGGGGGATTACTGCCTATGATGGTGTCACGAAGTGGGGAATTGTGGGGAAAAGGGGGGATTTGTGTTCCTCGGCGTCAGCACGCTCAGCATGGATACCAAGGGTCGCCTGGCCATTCCGGTGAAGTACCGGAAAGAGCTGGGCGCCGCCGACGGTTCCGGCATGGTGGTGACGGTCAATCCCCACGACCGATGCCTGTGGCTCTACCCCGAACGCGAATGGCAACCCATCGCCCAGCGGGTCTCCCGCCTTCCCTCCCTCAACCGCCAGAACAAGAACCTGCAGCGGCTGCTCATTGGTTACGCCGAGGAGGTGCAGCTCGACGGCCAGGGACGCATCCTGCTGAGCAAGTCGTTGCGCGACTATGCCGGCATGAACAAGCAGGTGGCGCTGGTGGGCCAGGGGCACAAATTCGAGATCTGGGATGCCGACGCCTGGTTCCAGAGCCAGGACGAGTGGCTGGAGGAGTTCCGCAATCCCGAGGCGGGGCTTTCGGAAGAGCTGGCCAACCTGGCCCTCTGATGGGGCAGGGGTCGGTCCACAGGCCGGTGCTGCTCGAAGCGGCGGTGGCGGCCCTGGAGGTGCGGCCCGGGGGGTGCTACGTGGACGGCACCTTCGGCCGCGGCGGCCACAGCGCGGCCATCCTGGAACGGCTGGGGCCGGAGGGCTGCCTCATCGCCTTCGATCGGGACGAGGCGGCCATCGAATACGGAAGGGAACGTTGGGGTGGGGATGAACGTCTCCATCTGGTGCAGGCCAGCTTCGGCACGCTGGCGGCAGAGGCCGAAAGGCGCGGAGTGAAAGGAAAAGTGGACGGCGTGTTGCTCGACCTGGGGGTCTCCTCCCCGCAGCTGGACGAGGCCGAACGTGGCTTCAGCTTCCAGCTGGAGGGGCCGCTGGACATGCGCATGGACCGTGGCAGCGGCACCAGCGCCGCCGACTGGCTGGCGCAGGCGCCGGAAGAGGAGATCGCCCGGGTGCTGCGTGAATACGGCGAGGAGCGCTACGCCCGCCGCATCGCCCGTGCCATCGTCGCCCGCCGGCGGCAGGCGCCGCTGCGCACCACCCGGGAGCTGGCAGAGCTGGTGGCCGCGGCCGTGCCGGCGAGAGAGAAGCACAAGCACCCCGCCACCCGCACCTTCCAGGCCATCCGCATCCAGGTCAACCGGGAGCTCGATGAGCTGCGCCGGGGGCTGGCGCAGCTCATCGGGCTCCCGGTTGACC
>JALWGP010000088.1 GCA_027038775.1 Sedimenticola sp.
GACCGGCTGGAGCCGGTGCCCGACGAAAGGCAGGTGCTGCACCTGGCGCAGCCGCTCCACCCCTGGCTGCTGCTGGCGGCGCTGTTGCTGAGCTTCTGGATGCGATGGAGGGGCGCGTGAGCCCGTTCCTCTTCCTGCGCCCCGGATGGCTGCTGCTCCTTCCGCTGGTGCCGCTGCTGCTTTTCCTGGCGCGGCGGCGCGGAGCGGGGCGGGAGACCCCCTGGCGCCGCGTGGTGGATGCTGAGCTCCTGGATACCCTCCTGGTCCATCCCGGGGCGGCAGGCGGCCGCGACCGGCGGCGCGCCCTGCTCTGGGGGGCGGCCTGGATCCTCGCCATCCTCGTGCTGGCCGGGCCCAGCTGGCAGCGGCTGCCGCCCCTCGAGTTCCGCCCCGCGGCGGCGCCCCTGGCGCTGCTGGTGGAGCTCTCCGGGGAGGTGGAGGGAGAGAGACTGGAAGAGACCCGGACGGCGCTGGCGGCTTTGCTGGAAAAGATGCCCGCGCGCCCCGTCTCCCTCTGGGTCTATGGCGCTCGTGCCTGGCGGGTGATGCCAGCCAGCGAGGACCTGCGCCTGCTGCAGCGACTGGTGGCCGCCCTTTCCCCCTCGCTGCTGCCCAAGGGGGGCCGGGCGCTGGCCGCTGCCCTGGAGCAGGTGGCGGCGAGCCAGGCGCGCCGGGGTGCGCCCGGCGAGATCCTGGTGGTCGCCCATGGAGCGGCGGACGCGGCGGTGGAACGGGCGGCCGGGCTGGCCGGTTCGGGTTTCCGTGTGCATCTCCTGGACCTGGGGGAAAGCCCGGTGGTGCTGCGCCGACTGGCGGAGGCAGGCAAGGGGGGGTACTACGGTGCCGGTGAGATCGTGGACCTGGCCGCCGCCCTGGAGCCCCGTCGCTACCGGGTGGCAGAGGCTGCCGGGGAGCCGCTGCCGGTGGACAACGGCCCCTGGCTCCTTCCCCTGCTGCTGGGACTGGTGTTCCTGCTCTTTCGCCGTGGCGTGGCGCCGCTCTGCCTGCTGTTGCTGGCGTTGCCCCCGCCGCCGGCCGAGGCCGGGTGGCTGGATCTCTTCCTCACCCCCGACCAGCAGGCGTGGCGGGCGCTGCAGCAGGGAAGCCCCGGGGCGGCTGCCCGGCGCTTCAGAGACCCCTTGTGGCGGGGCATCGCCCTCTACCGCGCCGGGGAGTACGAGGCGGCCGTGCTTGCGTTCGCCGAGATGGACACGGCCATGGCCCACTACAATCGCGGCAACGCCCTGGTCCGGCTGGGAGATCTCGGGAGTGCGCGAGCCGCCTACCTGGCGGCCCTCGAGCGGGATCCCGGCCTGGTGGACGCCAAGTACAACCTGCAGCTGGTGGAACGCTCCCTGGCCGAGCGATCCACCGGGGACGCGGGGCGACGGGCGCCACGGCGCCCGCCCGGGGAGGAGACGGGGGATTCACGCCATGCCCAGGAACTGCTGCAGTCCACCCGCGGAATCGAACCCCCGCCACCGGAAACCGGTAATGAACCGGAAGCGCTGCGGGCTTCGCTGGGTGGCGGCATGCTGGAGGCCCGGGACACCGGTTCCCGCGATCCGGGGGAGGAGAGCGGCCAGACGGGCCAGGCGCCCGAACAGGGGGCGGACCGCGAC
>JALWGP010000089.1 GCA_027038775.1 Sedimenticola sp.
CGCCAGACGTTCATCGAATGGGCCAACGAGTCCATCCGTTTCTCGTTCTGGGCCAGGGCCTTCTACCAACTACAGCGTGAACGTGGAAAGACCCATCAGATGGCTGTTCGATCGCTCGCATTCAAATGGGTCCGCATCCTCTATCGCTGCTGGCAGGATCGGCGCCCCTACGACGAGGCGAGGTACCTGATGGCCCTCAAGGCCAAGGGCTCGCCACTGGTCGCCGAGTTGGTAAAGTAAACAAATTTTACTTGTCAGTCGGCCTCAGGGTGTGTGTTAGGCTTTTACCTAAATGTCCTGCCAGTTGCCGCATTAAGATAGATGCGGTTGCTTTTTGTCATGCCTCCGCAATACGTAAAATACACAGGCTTTGGTTTGTGATTGGTTGATCTCCACCAACCGCCCATTTCTTTAAAATCTCCGAGACTGCATTTGCCAGATTTGATTAATTTTTCCGATGCTGACACAAACACACTTTGATATTTTGAAAAATCATCTGAGGATTTGATTGCCTTTGCTACGGGTGAATTTAGATTTGCTGCTTGTTCATCCGCAGGGCGGTTGGTGGAAAGATATTTGGCGAATACCCAGCGAGCTACTTTTCCCGATATCCCTTCAACCCCTCCGTCATAATAACGAGAGATTCTTGCCCAGCCATCTTTGACTTGAAAGACTTCGACCTTTTGCCGTTTATATAGCGTGTTGGTAATTTTCCCCGTCTTATTTGGTGCCAAGCGGACATTTAGCTTATTTGATGTGACGTAGTAATTCCCCGGGGATGTTGCTTCCGCATGAGCAAGTGAGATTGTAAAAAATGCAATGAATATTACCAGAGTAAATTTCTTCATGGTTTTTCCTTTTGTAAGCCTAACAGTGTATTAGACTGAATCTCGATCCATCGTGATAGGCAGCTGCAGCCTATCACTTGAAAAGGACTCTCTCCCCACCATGCGGAACCACCTCCTTGGCACTTGGACCAAAGGAGCCAAGCACCGCCTTCAAGGCTATACGAATCATGACCTTACGCGCAAATCCCTTTTTTCGATCAGGGATTGCTTGCCAAATCAGACGGCCTGAGAGCACCACACGGACCTGCGGTTGTCCTGCAAAAGACGGCTGCTGTCTCCATCGTGATAGGCTGCAGCGGCCTATCACGACGGAAGCTGCTGCAGCCTATCACCGCTGGGTGCTGGAACCGGGAACTCAGCCGCTGCTCTTGAACCCACTCCCCACCGTGAACCGGTGCGGCACCACCAGCCGGCCATCGACGAGGTATTCCTGTCCCGTGCGCCGGGTTCGCTGAGGGAGGTGACCTTTTCAAGGGGCGGATGGAGTTCCTCGGGAAGGCGCTCCCTGAAAACCTCGTGGTGCCAGCGGAAGCCGGCCTCAGCAAAGGCTCGGTATTGCCCTTCCACCTCCAGGTCGGGCCAGCGCCGCTCCAGCCGGGTTCGCCCGCCATGGTCACCATCCCTCACCGGGATTGGAGGTCTGCACGCCTTCGATGGAGAGCCAGATGCGGATCTCCTCGGCGGCGGGGCCGAGGATGTGCCCCTCCTTCATTTGGTAGTCGGAAAGATGGAGCGTGGTGGTGCCCTCGAAGCCACGCCGGTAGCCGCCCCAGGGGTCCTTGCCGGTGCCCACCTGGTGAACGTCGATGACGATCTCCCTGGTGACACCGCGCAGGGTGAAGCGCCCCTTCAACCGGGCGCGGCCCTCGCCCAGCGGCTCCCAGCCGGTGCTGACGAAGGTGGCCTTTGGAAACCGCTTCACGTCGAAGAAGCGGGCGCTGCGCAGGTGCTTGTCGCGCTCGGCGTGGTTGGTGTCGAGGCTGGTGAGGTCGATCTCCACCTTCACCCTGTTGTTGGAGGGGTCCTGCGGGTCGTAGTCGAAGCGACCGGAAAAGCGGTTGAAGCGCCCTTCCAGCCAGCTGAAGCCCAGGTGCTTGATGCGGAAGGTGATGAAGGCGTGCATCCCCCTGGTGTCGATGACGTAGTGCTGCACGGCGGCCTGGGCGGTGGCCGCCAGGCTGGAGGCCAGCAGCAGGAAGGTGAGGGTCGTCTTGCGCATGGTGGTCACTCCTCTTGTTGTTTCCTTTGATGGGTGTCGTTCGCGCCGGGGGCGGCGCTCCTACCCTGTTTCCTCTGATCCACCAGCCGGATGGCCTTGAGGGACCGGTTGTTCGCGCCGGGGGCGGCGCTCCTACCCTGTTTCTTCTGATCCGCCAGCCGGGTGGCCTTGAGGGACCGGTTGTTCGCGCCGGGGGCGGCGCTCCTACTGGGTGGCAGGGGGCGCAGCATGCGGATCAGGGTGTCGTCACGGTCGATGAAATGGTGTTTGAGGGCCGCCAGGGTGTGCAAGCCGGCCAGGGAGACCAGGGTGATGGCCAGCCCGTCGTGCCACTGGCCGGCGAGGTCGGCCTGGTTCTCCAGCCCGTGGAGGGTGGCGGGCAGTTCGAAGCGGCCGAAGACCACCACGGGCTGGCCGTCGGCGGTGGTGATGAGGTAACCGGCCACCACCACGGCGGCGGTGAGCAGGTAGAAAAGGCGGTGCACCCAGAGCGCGATGCGCCGCTCCCAGATCTTCCCCATCGGCTGCGGCCTGGGGTTGGCCAGGCGCCAGGCCAGGCGCAGGACCAGCAGCAGCGCCACCGCCACGCCCAGGCTGCGGTGCAGGTCGGGCGCCGCCTGGTACCAGGGGTGGTAGTAGTCGAGGCTCACCATGTACTTGCCCAGGGCGAACAGGCCGAAAATGAGCAGCGCCATCAGCCAGTGGAGGGTGATGGAGACCAGGCCGTAGCCGTGGGGGTGGTTGCGCCACTGCATGTTGGCTGCCCTGCCGGCGTTCCATTGTCGGATTGGGTGTTCGATCTGGAAAGTATAGACAGGGCAGGTCGCTTTGTTGGGCACGCTGCGCTTTGCCCAACCTGTGACTGGAGGGGTTCGATCTGTCGGCGAGCGCAGCTACGGGTCGCAATCAGACCGCGGCCATCTCCACCGCCTGGTCCACGTCCACCGAGACCAGCCGGGAGACGCCGGGCTCGTTCATGGTGACGCCGAGAAGCTGGTTGGAGATGGCCATGGTCACCTTGTTGTGGGTGATGAAGATGAACTGCACCTTCTCCGACATCTCCTTCACCAGCTCGCAGAAGCGGCCCACGTTGGCGTCGTCCAGCGGCGCGTCCACCTCGTCGAGCATGCAGAAGGGGGCCGGGTTGAGCTGGAAGATGGAGAAGACCAGGGCCACGGCGGAAAGCGCCTTCTCGCCGCCGGAGAGGAGGTGGATGCTGGTGTTGCGCTTACCGGGGGGGCGGGCCATGATGGCCACGCCGGCGTCCAGCAGGTCGTCGCCCACCAGCTCCAGGTAGGCGTGTCCGCCGCCGAAGAGCTTGGGGAACATCTCCTTGAGGCCGGCGTTGACCCGGTCGAAGGTCTCCTTGAAGCGGGTCCGGGTCTCGCGGTCGATCTTGCGGATCGCCTCCTCCAGGGTCTCCAGGGACTGGACCACGTCGGCATACTGGGCGTCGATGTACTCCATGCGCTCCTGGGTTTCGCGAAACTCGTCGATGGCCGCCAGGTTGATGGCGCCCAGGCGCTGGATGCGGCGCGCCAGCTGCTCGGAGTGTTCCTGCCAGGCCTCCACGGTGGCCTCTTCGGGCAGGCGCTGCTCCAGCTCCTCCCTCGACCGCCCGGTCTCCCGCAGCTGCTCCTCCAGGGTCCTGCCCCGCACCAGGATCTCCTGGCGGGCCAAGCGTACCTGCTCCAGCACCTCGCGGCGGGCCTGCACCTGCTGCTCCGCCTCGTGGCGTTCCTTGTCCAGCTCGCGCAGGCGGTGGTCGATGGCCTCGAGCCGCCTGCGCGCCTCGGCCAGCTCGCCCTCCACCGCCATGCGCTGCTCCAGCAGCGCTTCCAGCTCCTCCTGCTGCCGGAGCAGGGGTGCCTCGCCCTCCTGGAGACGGGCCTCCAGCGCCTCGCAGCGCTCGCGCGACTGCGCCAGCTGCGTCTCCAGCCGCTCGATGGCATCCCGCAGGGACTGCTCGGTGCTGCGCATGGACTCCACCCGCAGGGCAATCTGGTGGGCCTCGGCACGCGCCTTCGAAGCCGCCTCCCGCGCGTCGGCCAGCTCCCGCTGCAGCCGCTCGCGCCGCGCCGCCAGCTGTTCGCGCTGCACGCTGAACTGCTCCATCTCTTCCAGGGCGCGATGCAACCGCTCGCGGGCCTCGGCCATGCGCTCGCGATCGCTCTCGATCTGTTCGCGGATCTCCTCCAGCTCCTGGGCCAGGGCCTCGCTGCGCTGGCGGATGTGCTCGGCACGGGCGCGCCGACCCTCGAGCTTCGACTGGACCTCGGCCAGCTCGCGCCCCGCCTGGTCCACCCGGGCCCGCTGCTCCCTCCTGCGCTGCTCCTGCTGCGCCAGCCGCTCACGCCCGGCGGCCAGCTCGCCCTCGAGCCGCTCCACGAGGGGCTCGAGCTCGGCCACCCGCCCGCCCAGGTGGCGGATCTCCTCCTCGCGCGCGAGCATGCCGGCGGTGGCGTCGCCGCGCTCGAGGCGCAGCCAGCCCGTCCCCAGGCAGACGCCCTCGGGCGTCACCACCATCTCGCCGGGCGCGAGGCCCCCGGTCATGGACAGCGCCTGCTCCAGGTCGTCGGCCCGCTTCACCGCCGCCAGCAGGCGGCGCACGGCGGCCGGTCCCTTCACCACCTCGGCCAGGGTGCCGGAGGTGGCTTGCGGGGGCTCGCCGCCCGCCTCCAGCAGGTGGAGATGTCCCGACTCCAGGGAGGCGAGCCGCCCCTTCCAGGCGGACAGCTCTTTCACCACCAGTCCCTGCAGCCGCCCCCCCAGCACCGCCTCCACCGCCTGCTGCCAGCGCGACTCCACCTCGAGGCGCTCGAGCAGGCGGGGCGCTTCCCCGAGACCGTTCTCCTCCAGCCAGCGGGTGAAGGCTTCATCGCCCTCGCCCAGCACCGACTGCTGCAGCGCCTGCTCGAG
>JALWGP010000090.1 GCA_027038775.1 Sedimenticola sp.
GACCCTGGCCAGGGTCACCGGGCTGCCCGTTCTCGGGGTCGTCTCCCTCCTCGAAACGCCGGAGCGGAAGCGCAGGGAACTGGCCGGGCAGCTGCTGTTTGCCCTCTATTTCCTGGTCTGGGTCGGTGCCTTCGTGGGCGTCAATCTCATTCAGGGGGTGGATGCGGAGACCATCAGGGCGTTGATTCCCTGGGAGGGATAAGGAAATGAGCATCATCGAAAAGGCGGTCGGCAAGCTGGAGAAGGAGGGAGGCGGTCGTCGCGGTGGCGAGCCCGGCGGAGACGCCCTGGCCGGCAGCGCCGTCGAGGCGGAAGGGACGGCAGCATCCGCCCCCCAGGATATCCCGGCACCGGAGGCGGTATCTGAGGCCGCGCTTCACGAAGTCGAAAAGGTGGAACTGCCGTTGGACAAACTGGCGGAGATCGGCATGATCACGCCCGACAAGCCACGCAGCCAGATCGCGGAGGAGTTCCGGATCATCAAGCGGCCCCTGCTTCTCAACATCATGGGCGAAGGAGCGGCCATGGTGGACAACATCAACCTCATCATGGTGACCAGCGCGCTGGCAGGAGAGGGTAAGACCTTTTCCGCCATCAATCTCGCCATGAGCATCGCCATGGAACAGGACAAGACGGTGCTCTTCGTGGATGCCGACGTCTCCAAGGCCACTGCGGCGACCCTGCTGGGTATTTCCAGCAAGCGGCCCGGGCTCATCGACCTGCTGGAGGATCCCACCATCCAGATGCGGGACGTGATGCTGCACACCAACGTCCCCAACCTCCGCATTCTCACGGCCGGTCGGCTGCACGACCGGGCCACCGAGTTGCTGGCCAGCGAGGCCATGCACAGGCTGATGCTCGATCTCTCCAGGCGCTATCCCGACCGGGTCATCGTGTTCGACTCTCCTCCGTTGCTGCAGAGCACGGAGGCCGTGGTGCTGGCCAACCTCATGGGGCAGGTGGTCTTCGTGGTGGCCGCCGAGCAGACCGGCCAGGACGCCGTGACGGAGGCGGTTCACCTGCTCAAGGGGGAGAAGATCATCGGCATGGTGTTGAACAAGAGCAGGCGGAGAGTTTCCGCCAGATACGGGTACGGTTATGGCTATGGATACGGCAACTACCGCGTGGAGCCGGCGGAAGCCGGCTGATGGCTGCCGCATGAAAACGCGGAAGAGATTCCTGCCCAGCCTTGCCGGGGCCGTTGCGCTGGCGGTCATGGCGGAGCCGGCGATGACGGCCGAGTGGGTCTTTTCCGAGGGCCTGATGCTCAGTGAAGCCTACACGGACAACGTGTACCTTTCGGAAACAGACACGGAAGGCCGCTGGACGACCATTGTTTCGCCCCATTTCGTGCTTACCGGCCAGGGGCGGCGGATGTCGATGGAACTGGCGGCCGCCTTCCAGTTCGCCAGTAACACCGAAGAGAACTTCTATCCCCAGGTCCGGGGGTCCCTCACCAGCGAGCTCATCGAAAAGCGGTTTTTCGTGGATGCCTTCGTCAGCGCGGACCAAGTGACCATTGATCCCTTGAGACCCGCCGGTTCACCCATCAATGCCACCGGCAATCTCGCCAACACCTATTCCATCGGTATCAACCCCTACTGGGTGGAACACTTCGGCAACCTTGCTGACCTGCGCCTCGACTACGAGTACCAGCGGGAGTTCTTCACTGGTGGAGACAACACTCCCAATGACCGGGAGTTCAACAACTTCTATTTCGATCTGGCCAGCGGGCGAGCGTTCAGCACATTCAACTGGAGCCTGTACGGTTCCTACCAGCACACCGCTTACCAGGGAAACAGCGGATCGAACACCACCTTCAAGTCTCTCAACGCCCGCCTTGGCTACGCCCTGACGCGCCACCTGTCCCCCTATGTGACCCTGGGCCGGGAGTGGAACTCCTACCAGACGACGGGACGCCGCCGGGGTGGCGACATGTGGCTGGTGGGAGCGGTGTGGACGCCCAATCCGAGGGTGACGCTCGACGCCGGCTACGGCTACCGCTTCTTTGGCCACTATCCCTACATCAATTTCACCTATCGCCACCGCCGGAGTACATTGCGCCTCAGCTACACGGAGGACATCGAGTCCGGCTATCAGCCTCTCGACCAGTCTGGTCTTCTCCCTACCACCAATCTGGCGGGCAATCCGGTCAACCCCTTTTCCGGCAGCCCGGGGGCGGTGAATGCGGCACAGAATGTAGATGCCTTCAACTACGATGGTGCGTACGTGGACAAGCGTTTCAAGGCAGCCTACCTGCTGCAGGGCAAGCGCACCTCTTTCGGCATGGACGCCAGCTACTCGGACAAGACCTACGGCGACGGCACGCCAGGCCTGCTGGAATGGATCCTGGGGTTCCGCCTGAGCCGCCAGCTGGGACGGCAACTCTCCGCGGATGCCCGCACCAGCTGGGAGCGGACCGAGACGGACAATGGGTTCCGGGCCGATACCTGGGATCTGGGATTCGGCGTCACCCGCCAGCTGGGTCCCAGCACGCACTTGCGGTTCAGCTACACCCATGCGCAGCGCGACTCCAATCGTCCGAACGACGACTACACGGAGAACCGCTTTGCCCTCGTGCTGAATGTCTCCCTGACAGGACTGGCGAAGCATGCCGGATTCTGAACGCGGGCCGCAGGTTCTCTGCGTCGTCGGCGCCCGTCCCAACTTCATGAAGATCGCGCCGGTGATGCGCGCTCTCGGGCAGCCGGGGCGCCGCCTGTCCGCGCGGCTGCTGCACACCGGCCAGCACTACGACGAGGCGATGAAACACGCCTTTTTCCAGCAGCTGGGCATCCCGGAACCCGACATCGACCTCGAGGTGGGGTCGGGCAGCCACGCGGTACAGACCGCCGAGATCATGCGCCGCTTCGAGCCGGTGCTGGACGAGCGTCCCCCCGCCGCGGTACTGGTGGTGGGGGACGTCAACTCCACCATCGCCTGTGCCCTGGTGGCGGTGAAGAAGGGGATTCCCGTGGTCCACGTAGAGGCGGGGCTGCGCAGCGGCGATCGCAGCATGCCCGAGGAGATCAACCGGGTGCTCACCGACCAGATCTCCGACCTGCTCTTCATCACCGAGCGTTCCGCGCGGGACAACCTGCTGCGCGAAGGCGTGGCCGGGGAGAAGATCCACTTCGTCGGCAACGTGATGATCGACACCCTGAGGTTCAACCTCGACAAGGCCGTGCCGGCGGAGCACACCCTGACGCCCTTCCCCGGGGTGGGTTCGGATTACGGGCTGCTCACCCTGCACCGTCCTTCCAACGTGGACGATCCGGCGGTGCTGCGCGAGCTGCTCGGGCTGCTGGCAGAGTTGTCTGGTGAGCTGCCGCTGGTCTTTCCCGTGCACCCGCGCACCCGCCAGGCCATCCAGCGGGCCGGTCTCGGGGAGCTTCTCGACGGAAGCGGTATCCACCTGACCGATCCCCTGGGTTACCTGGAGATGCTGGGGCTGATGAAGGCGGCCCGCCTGGTGCTCACCGATTCCGGCGGCATCCAGGAGGAGACCACCGCCCTGGGCGTGCCCTGCATCACGCTGAGGGAAAACACGGAGCGGCCGATCACCGTGGAGGAGGGCACCAACACCATTACCGGCAACGATCCGGAACGGGTCCGCGCGGTGTTCCGGGAGATCATGGACACCGGTGGCAAGCGGGGCAGGGTGCCCGAGTTGTGGGACGGTCGCGCCGCCGAGCGCATCGTGGACGTGCTGGAGGCGTGGCTCGCTCCCACAGCCTGAAGTCTGCTGGAAAAGGAACTGTGATCACCAATGCCATGACCGTGGACGTGGAGGACTGGTTCCAGGTCTCCGCCTTCGAGCCGCACATCGGGCGTGAAGCCTGGGAGCGGCTGCCGTGCCGGGTGGAAGCCAACGTGGAGCGTATCCTCGGGCTGTTCGACGAGCGCGGCATCCGGGCCACCTTCTTTACCCTGGGCTGGGTGGCCGAGCGCTTTCCCGGCGTGGTGCGGAAGATCGTGGCGCAGGGGCACGAGCTGGCCAGCCATGGCTGGTCCCACGTGCGCGTCACCCGGCAGGACCCCGCCGCCTTCCGTGAGGACGTGACCCGCACGAAGGCGCTGCTGGAGGACCTGGGCGGTGTGCCGGTGCTGGGTTACCGGGCGGCCAGCTACTCCATCGGCGCCGGCAACCTCTGGGCCTGGGACGTGCTGGCCGAGGCGGGTTACCGCTACAGCTCTTCCGTGGTACCGGTGCGCCACGATCTCTACGGCATGCCGGAAGCGCCGCGCTTTGCCTTCCAGGCGGTCGACGGGAAGCTGCTCGAGGTTCCGGTGACCACCCTGGTCGTCGCGGGACGCAATGTCAATTTCGGTGGAGGAGGCTGGTTCCGGCTCTTCCCCTACTCCCTCACCCGCGCCGCCTTTCGCCGGGTCAATGGGAAGGAGAAGCAGCCCTGCATTTTCTATTTCCATCCCTGGGAGATCGACCCGGACCAGCCGCGCGTGGAAGGGGTCGGGCCCAGGACCCGGTTTCGCCACTATCTCAACCTGCACCGCACCGAGGGGCGGCTGCGAAAGCTGCTGAAGGACTTCTCATGGGACCGGATGGACAGGATCTTTCTCGGGGAGACGGCGTGACCCTCTCCGTCGCGGAACTCGATGCCGCCGGCGAGGCGCGCTGGGACGAGTTCGTCGTGCGTCACCCCGGGGCCACCTTCTTCCACCGCGCCGGCTGGAAGCGCGTGCTGGAAGAGGCCTTCGGGCACGCCACCCATTTTCTCTACGCCGAGCGGGGCGGGGCGATCTCGGGCATCCTGCCCCTGGCGCAGGTGAAGAGCCTGCTCTTCGGCAACAGCCTCGCCTCCACGCCCTTCTGCGTCTACGGGGGGGTGGTGGCCGACGACGCGGAGAGCGAAAAGGCGCTCGTCGAGGCGGCAAAGGCGCTGGCGGAGCGCCTGGGCGTGGATGCCCTGGAACTGCGCAACCGCCGGCCGCTGGAGGGCGATTGGTCGGTCAAGGAGCTCTATGCCACCTTCCGCAAGCCCATCTCGGAGGATCCCGAGGAGAACCTCAAGGCCATCCCGCGCAAGCAGCGCGCCATGGTGCGCAAGGGGATCAAGGCGGGACTCGTGGGCGAGGAGGACGACGGTTGGGAACGGCTCTACCGCGTCTACTCGGAGAGCGTGCGGAACCTGGGCACGCCGGTCTTTTCCCGCCGCTACTTCCACATCCTGCGCGAGGTGTTCGGCGACGACTGCCGGGTGCTCATGGTGCGGCACGGTGACGAGGACATCGCCGGCGTCATGAGCTTCTACTTCCGCGACGAGGTGCTGCCCTACTACGGCGGCAGCCGCCCCGTGGCGCGCCGGCTCAAGGGCAACGACTTCATGTACTGGGATCTGATGCGGCGCTCGGGGGAGACGGGTGTCCGGCTGTTCGATTTCGGCCGCAGCAAGAAGGGCACCGGTGCCTACAGCTTCAAGAAGAACTGGGGGTTCGAACCCGAGCCCCTGCACTACCAGTACCACCTGGTGAAGGCGAAGGCGGTGCCCGAGGTCAACCCCATGAACCCGAAGTACCAGCTCTTCATCCGGGCCTGGAAGCGGCTGCCGCTGCCGGTGGCCAACTTCCTGGGCCCCTTCCTGGCCAGGAGTCTCGGCTGAAGAGCCATGAAACCGGCGCTGCTCTTTCTCAGCCACCGCATCCCCTATCCCCCCAACAAGGGCGACAAGATCCGTTCCTTCCACCTGCTGGAATACCTGGCGCGGCGGTACCGGGTTCACCTGGGCACCTTCGTGGACGACCCCGATGACTGGCAGCACCTCCCCGCGCTCGACCGTTGGTGCGAGCGCCGCATGGTGCGGCCTCTCCGCCCGGTGACTGCCAGGCTGAAGAGCCTGGCAGGGCTGGCCACCGGCGAGCCGCTGACCCTGCCCTACTACCGGGACGGCAGGCTGTCGGCCTGGGTACGGCAGGTGCTGGAGGAACAGGATGTCGGCCACGTGCTGATCTACTCCTCTGCCATGGCCCAGTACCTGCTCGGAGAGGAGGGCTGGCGGGGACGGGTGGTGATGGACCTGGTGGACGTGGACTCGGACAAGTGGCGCCAGTACGCGCAGAGCCGCAGCTGGCCCATGAGCTGGATCTACCGCCGCGAGGCGGAGAGGCTGCTGCGTTTCGAGCGCACCGCCGGCGCCGCATTCGACGCGACCCTGCTGGTCTCGGAGGAGGAGGCGGCGCTCTTCAGGCGACTGGCGCCCGAGGTGGCACCGCGGGTGCATGCCCTGCGTAACGGGGTGGACGTGGCCTACTTCGACCCGGCGGTGGAACATCCCTCGCCCTACGAGGGGCCCGGGCCTCACCTGGTCTTCACCGGCGCCATGGACTACTGGCCCAACGTGGACGCCGTGGCCTGGTTCGTGGAGGAAGTGATGCCCCGCCTGCGGGCTAGGTTCCCCCGGCTGGAGTTCCATGTCGTCGGCAGCCGGCCCACCGAGCGGGTGCGGGAGCTGGCCGGTGAGCCCGGCGTGCGCGTCACCGGCGCGGTGCCGGATATTCGCCCCTACATCGCCCACGCGGATGCCGCGGTGGCGCCCATGCGCATCGCCCGCGGTATCCAGAACAAGGTGCTGGAGGCCATGGCCATGGCGCGACCGGTGGTGGTGTCGCCCATGGGCGCCGAGGGGATCGAGGCCGAGACAGGACGCGAGCTGCTGGTGGCGGAGTCGGGAGAAGCGTTCGCCGGGGCGCTTGCCGACCTGCTGCAGGACAGGAAACGGGCGGCGGCGCTCGGCCGGGCAGCGCGTGAGCGCGTGGTGGCGGAGTACGGCTGGGAACGGACCCTGCCGCTGCTTGACCGTTGGTTCCCCGGAGGCGAGGGATAGGCGGCATGGGCCGGGGAGGTGAAACGCCGCGGGTGGTGCACGTGATCCACAGCCTGGGCACCGGTGGCCTGGAGAACGGCCTGGTCAACCTCGTCAACCGTACGCCGCCCGAGCGGTACCGCCACGCCATTCTCTGTCTCACGGAGTCGGGCAGTTTCGAGCGGCGCCTGTCCGACCCGTCCGTGCCCGTGGTCGCGCTGCGCCAGGCGCCGGGACACCGTTTCGGCGACTACCTGGAGGTGTGGAGGGCGCTGCGCGCGCTGGAGCCCGCCATCGTTCACACCCGCAACCTGTCGGCGCTGGAGGCGCAGGTTCCCGCCTTCTTCCTGCCGGGCGTGAAGCGGGTACACGGTGTGCACGGCCGGGATGTGTTCGACCTGGAGGGGAAGAACCGGAAATACAACCTGTTGCGCAAAGCGATCCGGCCGTTCGTGGGACAATACACCACGGTGAGCCGGGATCTTCGGCGCTGGCTCATCGAGGTGATCGGCGTGCCGCCGGAGCGGGTGGTGCAGATCTACAACGGCGTGGACCAGGAACGGTTCCGCCCCGGCCCCCGCCGGCCGCAACTGGCGCCCCCGGGGTTCCTCGGTGAAGGGAGCCTGGTGGTGGGCACCGTGGGAAGGCTGGCGGCGGTGAAGGATCAGGCCACCTTGCTGCGTGCCTTCGCCAGGCTCTGCGAGGACGATGCCGGCCTGGCGAAGCGCCTGCGGCTGGTGCTGGTGGGCGACGGCCCCGAGCGGGAGCCGCTGGAGGCGCTGGCCGCCGAACTGGGGATCGGAGAGCGAACCTGGTTCGCCGGCGACCGTGACGAGGTGGCCGAGCTGCTGAGGCTGTTCGATCTCTTCGTACTGCCGTCGCTCGGGGAGGGAATCTCCAACACCATCCTCGAGGCCATGGCCACCGGGCTGCCGGTGGTGGCGACGGAGGTGGGAGGCAACCCCGAGCTGGTGATCCCGGGAGAGAACGGCCTGCTGGTGCCATCGGCTGATGCCGACGCGCTGGCGCAGGCCCTGCGGGCGCTGCTGAGGGATGTGCAGCAAAGGCGTACCATGGGCGAGGCTTCGCTGGCACGCGTGCGGCGGGACTTCCACTGGGACAGGACGGTGGCGCGTTACCTGGAGGTGTACGACCGGTTGCTGCAGGACGGCAGCCAATGAGAGAAAGGACTTCGCCCGCGAAGTGGGGCGCTTCTGCCGGGGTGGATGACGGGACGTCCGGGGCCAGGGATGGCCGAGGCCGAGCGCACAGGGATGAGCTCGTAGCGGTCCCGTCATCCACCCCGGCAGGAGCGCTACCGGCCCCTTCCGCTGGAAGAGGGATGACAGTGTTGGCAAGGAAATAGACAGGATGTGCGGAATCACCGGAATATTCGACATGCGGGGCGAAGGCGAGATCTCGCGCGATCTTCTCTCCCGCATGAACGAGACCCAGTTCCACCGGGGACCGGACGAGGGGGGCATGCACCTGGAGCCGGGCGTGGGGCTGGCCCACAGGCGGCTCTCCATCATCGACCTCTCCAGCGGACAGCAGCCGCTCTTCAACGAAGACCACAGCGTGGTGGTCACCTACAACGGCGAGATCTACAACTTCCCCGAGCTCACCCGCGAGCTGCAGGCCCTGGGCCACGTCTTCCGGACCCACTGCGACACCGAGGTGATCGTCCACGCCTGGGAGGAGTGGGGCGAGGCCTGCGTGGAGCGCTTCCGCGGCATGTTTGCCTTCGCCCTGTGGGACCGCAACCGGCGGGAGCTCTTCCTGGCACGTGACCGGCTGGGCATCAAGCCCCTCTACTACGCGGCGCTCTCCGACGGGACCTTCGTCTTCGGTTCGGAACTGAAGGCGCTGCAGGTGCACGGCGGGCTCCCGCGCGACATCGATCCCCTGGCGGTGGAGGAGTACTTCGCCTTCGGCTACGTGCCCGAACCGCGCACCATCTACCGTGGTGTCTTCAAGCTGCCGCCCGGGCACAGGCTCACCCTGAAGCGGGGTGAACCCCTGCCCGAACCGCGGGGCTACTGGGACGTGCCCTTCGAGGTGCGCACGCCGGCAGACGAGCAGGCGCTGATGGACGAACTGATGGCGCGCTTCGAGGAGGCGGTGCGCATCCGCATGGTGGCCGAGGTCCCCCTGGGTGCCTTCCTCTCCGGCGGCGTGGACTCCAGCGCCGTGGTGGCGGCCATGGCGGGGATCTCCGGGGAGCCGGTGAACACCTGCTCCATCTCCTTCGGCGACCCCCGCTTCAACGAGGCCAGGTATGCCGCCATGGTGGCGGAACGTTTCCACACCGCCCACCGGGTGGAGCAGGTGGATCCCGACGATTTCGACCTGGTGGACCACCTGGCCGATCTCTACGACGAACCCTATGCCGACAGTTCGGCGCTGCCCACCTACCGGGTCTGCGAGCTGGCGAAGAAACAGGTGACCGTGGTGCTCTCCGGCGATGGCGGCGACGAGAACCTGGCCGGCTACCGGCGCTACCGCTGGCACACCTACGAGGAGCGCATGCGCGCCCTGGTGCCGGCGTCGCTGCGGCGTCCCCTCTTTGGCCTGCTCGGCAGGCTCTACCCCAAGCTCGACTGGGCGCCGAGGATCTTCCGCGCCAAGAGCACCTTCCAGGCCATGGCGCGCGATGCCCTGGAGGGCTACCTGCACAGCGTCTCCATTCTCTCCGACGAGATGCGCGGGAAGCTCTTCAGCGACCGCCTCAAGCGCGAGCTGCAGGGATACCGGGCGGTAGAGGTGTTCCGCCGCCACGCGCGCAACGCGCCCACCGACCATCCCCTTTCGCTGGTACAGTACCTGGACATGAAGACCTACCTGCCCGGCGACATCCTCACCAAGGTGGACCGCGCCAGCATGGCCCATGCCCTGGAGGTGCGGGTGCCCATCCTGGACCACGAGCTGGTGGAGTGGATCTCCGGACTGCCGCCGGAGACGAAGCTGCGCGGCCGCGAGGGCAAGTACCTTTTCAAGAAGGCCCTGGAGACGGTGCTGCCCCGCGAGATCCTCTACCGTCCCAAGATGGGCTTCGCCGTTCCCCTGGCGGGCTGGTTCCGTGGTCCGCTGAAGGAGCGGGTGCGGGAGGGGGTGTTGGGTGGCGTCATGGCCGACTCCGGCCTGTTCGACCACGACTACCTGAAAAAGCTGGTGGATCAGCACCAGTCGGGGATCCGGGACTACAGCGCCTCCCTCTGGACGCTGCTCATGTTCGAATCCTTCCTGCGCAAGGAGGAGCGCATCGCATGAAGATCCTGCACGTTCTCGACCACTCCATTCCCCTGCACAGCGGCTACACCTTCCGCACCCGGGCCATCCTGGAACAGCAGCGGGCGCTGGGGTGGGAGACCGCCCACGTCACCAGCAGCAAGCATCGCGCCGGGGAAGCCGACGAAGAGACGGTGGACGGCCTGCACTTCTATCGCACCCCTTCCGCCGGAGGGCTGCTTGCCCGCCTGCCGGTGGTGAACCAGTGGGCGGTGGTGACGGGCCTCGAAGAACGGCTTGACGAGGTGATCCGCAGGGAGCGCCCGGACCTGCTGCACGCCCATTCACCCAGCCTCAACGGGCTGGCGGCGCTGCGCGCGGGAAAGCGGCACGGCCTTCCCGTGGTCTACGAGTGCCGTGCCTTCTGGGAGGATGCGGCCGTGGATCACGGCACCAGCCGGGAAGGGGGGCTGCGCTACCGCCTCACACGGGCCCTGGAGACCCACGTGTTCCGCGAGGCCGACGCCGTCACCACCATCTGCGAGGGGCTCAAGCGCGACATCGTCGCCCGGGGCATTCCCGAGGAGAAGATCACGGTGATTCCCAACGCGGTGGACCTGGAGCGCTTTTCCCTGGAGGGGGGGCATGACCCGGAGCTGGCGGCCAGCCTCGGTCTGGAAGGCAAGGTGGTACTGGGGTTTCTCGGCTCCTTCTACGCCTACGAGGGGCTGATGCTGCTGGTGGAGGCGCTGCCGGGCATTCTCGAGCGGGTTCCCGAGGTGCGCCTGCTGCTGGTGGGAGGGGGACCCCAGGAACGGGCGCTGAAGGAACGGGTGGCACAGCTGGGATTGTCCGACAAGGTGGTCTTCACCGGCCGCGTGCCCCACGAGTCGGTGGCCGGCTACTACCGGCTGGTGGACATCCTGGTCTATCCCCGCCTGAGCATGCGGCTCACCGACCTGGTGACGCCGCTCAAGCCGCTGGAGGCGATGGCCCAGGGCAAGCTGGTGCTGGCGTCCGACGTGGGGGGGCACCTCGAGCTCATCAAGGATGGCATCAACGGCCGGCTGTTCCGTGCCGGTGACCGTGCGTCGCTGGAGGAGGCGGTGGCCGGGCTGGTCCGGGACAGGGAGCAGTGGCAGAAGTTCCGGGACAGCGGGCGCCGCTTCGTGGAGGAGGAGCGCAACTGGCCGCGCAGCGTGGGCCGCTACCGGCGCGTCTACGCCAGGGCTCTCTCGGAAAGGTCCACTGTGCTGGCTTCGGCCGGGGAGGGATGAGGAAGATGGAGGTCGCGGAAAAGGGGGGGGTGGCACTGCTGTCCGGTGGACGGGAGCGAAGGTTCCTGCCCTGGTTGCTCGGAGGGCTCTATCTGGCCGTCTACGGCCCCACCCTGGCCTGGCTCTGGCACCGATGGACGCTGAGCATCTGGTACAACGGGCACGGCATCCTGATCACCCTGGTGGTGGCCTGGCTGGTACGCGAGGAGCTCAGGCGGTTCGAGGGGCGGCCGCGGGATGCCAATCCCTGGGGCTTCCTGCTCCTGGTGCCGGCGCTGGCGCTGCACATGCTCGATACCGGCATCCACTCCCAGCTGCTCTCCGCCTTCTCCCTGGTGCTCGGGCTGCCCGGGCTCTCCCTTTTGCTGCTGGGCACCGAGCGTACGCGCGCCATCATCTTTCCCCTGCTGGTGCTCTTCCTCACCCTGCCGATCCCCCTGGTTTTCACCGAGTCCATCCACCTCTTCCTGCGCCACATCGCCACCGTGGCCTCCGCGTGGATCCTGCCCCATGTCGGGATTCCCGTCTTCGCCAGTGGCACCCTGCTGGAGACGCCCAACGGCTCCCTCATGGTGGCCGACGCCTGCAGTGGTTTCTCCACCCTCTATGCCACCGTCACCGTGGCCGTGCTCACCGCCTATGCCACGCGCAGCCGGTGGCGCCGGGTGGCGGTGCTGCTGGTGGCGGTTCCGCTCGCCATCGTCGTCAACGTGGCACGGGTGGTGGTCCTGGCGGTGTTGGTGGACCGTTTCGGGCTCGACGTGCTGCACACCTCAGCGCACGAACTCTCGGGCATGGCTACCTTCGCCGTGGCCTTGCCCCTCATCTTCTGGCTGGGGTACGAACCGCGGAAGCAGGAGGCCGGATCGTGATCGCACTGCGCTACGTACCCGGGGTGATCCTCCTGCTGGCGGTGGCGCTGGTGCCCACCGTGATCCACCAGTACCTGGGCATGGAGGAGGACGACGGGCGCAGGACGGCCGCCGTGCCGCAGGTGCTGGCGGGCTTCCAGGGGCGTCCTGCAGAGCGCCGGCGGGCCTGGGGTGAAGCCACCTTTGGTGCCCGGGACTGGTTCGAGCGAATCTACGAGGGACAGGGGAAGAAGGTCCGGCTCTTCGTGGGCCGGTCTTATGACCAGAAACGGATCTACCATCATCCGGAGATCGCCCTCTCGCGCGGCATCGATCTGGAGCCGGAAAAACTGGAGGAACTGGGGGAGGGCATCCCGGTTCACCTCATGTGGGAAAAGGACGGGCGCGGCGTGGCGGCCTATGTCCTGCTCTACGACGACCGCTTCATCGTCGATCCCGTGGCCAACCAGTTGCGCACTGCGTTGTGGCAGCTGTTCCATCCGCGCAGGTCCATCACGCTCTTCTACGTGGCGGACCGCGAGCTGCCCGCGGGGACGCCCTTCGAGGGGAGTGCGGCCGCGAGGATCCTGCGGGAGGCGATCGACCGTTTCAGGGAGCAGCAGTGAGTGACCCGGCCGGCGCTCATCGTCTTCTCCACCCTGTTTCCCCACGGCGGCGCACCGGGGGCCGGCCTCTTCATCCGTGAGCGGATGTTCCGCGTGGGAAGGGAGCTGCCGCTGGTGGTGGTCTCGCCCCGTCCCTGGTTTCCGGGCCAGGGGCTGATCCGGCGTTTCCGGCCCCGTTTCCGGCCGCCGGCCCCGCACGAAGAGATCCAGCAGGGGGTGCGGGTCTATTTTCCCCGGTTCCTGGCGCTGCCCGGCGTGCTGCGCCGCCTGGACGGCTTCTTCATGGCGCTGGGCAGCTACCGGCTCGTCCGGCGACTGCAGCGCGAGGAGGGGTTCAATCTCATCGATGCCCACTTCGCCTACCCCGACGGCTATGCCGCCACACGCCTGGGACGCTGGCTGAAACTCCCGGTGACCATCACCCTGCGGGGCACCGAGGTGCCCCATGCGCGCAGGCCGGCGTTGCGGCGCCGCCTGCTCGCGGCACTGCGGGATGCGGACCGGGTTTTCTCGGTCTCCGCGGCCCTGAAGGAACACGTGGTGGCGTTGGGCGCAACGGAGGAGAAGATCGAGGTGGTGGGCAACGGCGTGGATCCCGAGAAGTTCCGGCCGGTGCCGAAACAGGAAGCCAGGGAGCGGCTCGGGCTCGAAGGGGAGGGGCCGGTGCTCATCACGGTGGGTGGGCTGGTGGAGCGCAAGGGCTTTCACCGGGTGATCGAACTGCTGCCCCGGCTTCTTCGGCGCCACCCGGAGCTGGTCTACCTGGTGGTGGGCGGGCCGAGTCCGGAAGGGGACTGGAGCCAGCGGCTGCGCCAGCAGGTCTCGTCCCTGGGGCTGGAGGAACGGGTTCGTTTCCTGGGCCCGGTGGCGCCCCGGGAGCTCAGGTTCCCGTTGTCGGCCGCCGATCTCTTCGTGCTGGCCACCAGCAACGAGGGCTGGGCCAACGTCTTCCTCGAGGCCATGGCCTGCGGCCTGCCGGTGGTGACCACCGACGTCGGCGGCAACCGGGAGGTGGTGTGCAGCGACACCCTGGGCATCGTGGTGCCTTTTGGGGAGCTGGAACCATTGGCCGATGCCCTGCTCGAGGCGTTGGAGCGGGAGTGGGACCGGGAGGCGATCATCGCCCATGCCCGGGCCAACAGCTGGGACGGAAGGGTGCGCACGCTGGTGGCGGCCTTCGAAAGAGTGATCCGTGAACGGGAGAGGAGGGAGCCATGAGCCTCTACACGAAACTGGTGTCATCCGTTCTCTTCCCGCTTCACGAGCGGTTGAAGGGACACGACAGCGTGGCCGTCCGGCGGGAGATGGAGCGTACGCAGTGGCTGCGGCCGGAAGAACTCCGGCAGCTGCAGCTGGAGCGGCTGCGGCGGTTCCTGCAGGAGGTGCGTGAGCACGTGCCTGCCTGGCGGGAACGGTTCGCCGACCTGGACTTCGATCCCGGTTCCCTCGCCTCGCTCGAGGAGCTGCAGCGGTTGCCGCTCACCGACAAGGCCTTCATCCGCCAGAACACGGAGCAGCTGAAAGCGGACGACGCGCGCGGGCTGGCGAGATTCAATACCGGGGGTTCCAGTGGCGAGCCGCTCATCTTCTACATCGGCAGGGAGCGGGTGAGCCACGACGTGGCGGCCAAGTGGCGGGCCACCCGCTGGTGGGACGTCGACATCGGCGATCCCGAGATCGTGGTCTGGGGCTCTCCCATCGAGCTGGGCGCCCAGGACCGCGTGCGCCAGGTACGGGACGCCCTGCTGCGCACCCGGCTCCTGCCCGCCTTCGAAATGTCGGAGGCGAAGCTCGACGACTTCGTTCGGCAGATCCGCCGCATGCGGCCGCGCATGCTCTTCGGCTACCCCTCCGCCCTGGCGCACATCGCCGCCCACGCGGAGCAACGGGGAATCGCCATGGACGACCTCGGCATCCGTGTCGCCTTCGTCACCTCGGAACGGCTCTACGACCACCAGCGGGAGCGCATCTCCCGGGTCTTCGGCTGCCCCGTGGCCAACGGCTACGGCGGCAGGGACGCCGGCTTCATCGCCCATGCCTGTCCCGAGGGCGGCATGCACATCACCGCTGAGGACCTCATCGTGGAGATCGTTGACCGGGAGGGAAGGGTGCTGCCGCCGGGAGAGAGCGGGGAGATCGTGGTGACCCACCTGGCCACCCGGGACTTCCCCTTCATCCGGTACCGCACCGGGGACGTGGGGATCCTCGACGAGCGCACCTGTTCCTGCGGCCGGGGGCTGCCGCTGCTGAAGGAGATCCAGGGGCGCACCACCGATTTCATCGTGGCCCGGGACGGCACCGTGCTGCATGGCCTTGCGCTCATCTACGTGCTGCGCGATCTGCCCGGCGTGGCGGAGTTCAAGATCGTGCAGGAGAGCCTGGATCTCACCCGCGTGCAGATCGTGCGTGGGCCGGAATACTCCGCCGACGCCGAAGCGCAGATCCGCGAGGTCTTCCGCAAGCGCCTGGGTGCGGAGGTGGAGATCGACATCGAGTACGTGGAGCGCATCGAGGCCGAGAAGTCGGGCAAGTTCCGCTACGTGGTGAGTCGCGTCTCCATCTGAACCCCTTCCGCGGGCGAATCACCGCTTCTGAGAAGCGGTTCCCGAACCCTTTCTCCCGTAGCTGCTATAGGTAGCAACAGGCGGCTTCCACAACGAGGGGGTGACATCATGGAGGGAACGGGGCCAATCAGCACGACGGCATGGCCGAGGACTGCGTTGCACTCCACGGAAACGGGGGAACGGGTCCGGCTCGTGCGGCCCCGTCGGGAGGCGGGCGAGCGTCGCGGCGAATTCAGCTTCACCCAGCTCCACGTGGAAGTGGCGCGCAACGCCACGGGCGACTTCAATCCCTTCCACGATCCCGTCCGGTGGCGGCAGGTGCGCAACAACCGGTTCGGCGCCCCCATCGTGCTCGGCTTTCAGCTGGAGATGCTGCTCGCCCACGCGGTCACGGAG
>JALWGP010000091.1 GCA_027038775.1 Sedimenticola sp.
GGGTACCGACGGCGCCGCCAGCAACAACGACCTGGACATGTTCGAGGAGATGCAGCCCGCCGCCCTACTGGCCAAGGGCGTGGCCGGCGACCCCGCCGCCCTGCCCGCCTTCCAGGCGCTGCAGATGGCCACCATCCACGGCGCCCGCGCCCTGGGCCTGGAGACCGAGACCGGCTCCCTGCTGCCGGGCAAGTGGGCCGACATGATCGCCGTGGACCTGGCCCCCCTGGAGACCCGGCCCATCTACGACCCCGTCTCCCAAATCGTCTACGCGGCAGGACGAGAGCAGGTGACCCATCTCTGGGTAGCGGGGCGCGCGCTGATGCGGGAGCGGCGGCTGCTGATCCTGGACGAGGCAAGCGTGCTCCACGAGGCCCACGGCTGGCAGCAACGCCTCGAACGGGAGGAAAAGGCGGTAGAATGAACAGAGTCAACCACCAGACGAAGTCCCGCCCATGACCCACCACAACGTCGATCCCGCCGAGATCAGCAAGTTCGAGGAGCTCGCCTCGCGCTGGTGGGATCCCAACAGCGAGTTCCGCCCACTCCACGAGATCAATCCGCTGCGGCTGGAGTACATCGAGCGCCACGCCGGCGGCCTGGCGGGCAGGCGGGTGGTGGACGTGGGCTGTGGCGGCGGCATCCTCGCCGAGGCCATGGCAGCGAAAGGCGCCGAGGTGACGGGCATCGACATGGGCGGCAGCAACCTGGAGGTGGCGAAGCTGCACCTGCTGGAGAGCGGCCTGGAAGTGGAGTACCGCCAGATCTCGGCGGAGCTGCTGGCCGAGGAGAAACCCGGCCATTTCGACGTGGTCACCTGCATGGAGATGCTGGAGCACGTGCCCGATCCCGCCTCGGTGGTGCGCGCCTGTGCCGCCATGGCGAAGCCGGGCGGTACCGTGGTCTTCTCCACCATCAACCGCAATCCCAAGTCCTACCTCTTCGCCATCGTCGGGGCCGAGTACCTGCTCCACCTGCTGCCCAAGGGGACCCACGACTACAGCCGTTTCATCCGCCCCTCGGAACTGGACCGCTGGATCCGCGACGCCGGGCTGGAGACGCGCGACATCACCGGCATGACCTACAACCCCTTCACCCGCGTCTACCGCCTCGATCCCGACGACGTGGACGTGAACTACCTGGTGGCCACGGAGAAGCCCGGGGCATGAGGCAGACGCCGCAGGCGGTTCTCTTCGACCTCGACGGCACCCTGGCGGACACCGCTCCCGACCTGGCCCACGCCCTCAACGCCACCCTGGAGGCCTTCGGCCGGGCGCCGCTCCCCTTCGAGGCCATCCGTCCCGTGGTCTCCCACGGCGGCATCGCCCTGGTCCGCCTCGGCTTCGGCCTGGAGCCGGACCAGCCCGGCTTCGAAGAGCGGCGGCAGATGTTCTCCTGGTAGACGCGCAGCAGGTGCTGCCGCCGGACGCGCCTCTTCCCCGGCATGGACGCCGTGCTCGGAGAACTGGCCACGCGCGGCATCCCCTGGGGCATCGTCACCAACAAGCCGTCCTGGCTCACCGATCCCCTGCTGGAGCGGCTGCCCCTGCCCGCACCACCCGCCTGCAGCGTGAGCGGCGACACCTGCCCCGAGCGCAAGCCCCACCCCATGCCGCTGCTGCACGCCTGCGAACTCGTGGGTGCCGAGCCGGCAGCGACCCTCTACGTGGGCGACGCCGAGCGGGACATGGAGGCAGGCCGGGCCGCCGGCATGACCACCGTCTGCGCCCTCTTCGGCTACCTGCTGCCCGAAGACGAGCCCCGCCGCTGGCCGGCGGACCACTACATCGAAACCCCCGGCGGACTGCTGGAACTGCCGCCCTTCCGCCGGGAAGTTTCTCCGGCGCGCTGTTAAGATATTCGTTTTCCCGTTCACCTCACCGGAACCATGCAGGACTATCAGCCCGCCCCCGACCTGCTCAAGGAGCGTGTCATCCTGGTCACCGGCGCCGCCGACGGCATCGGCCGCGCCGCTGCCATCGCCTTCGCCCGCCACGGCGCCACCGTGGTGCTGCTGGACAAGGACCTGCCCGGCATGGAGCAGGCCTACGACGAAATCGAGGCGCAGGGCTACCCCACGCCGGCCATCTACCCCATGCACCTGGAGGGAGCCACCCCCCACGAGTTCGACGAGCTGGCCCTCAAGCTGGAGGAGACCTTCGGCCGCCTCGACGGCATCCTGCACAACGCCGCCTCGCTTCCCTACCTCAGCCGCATCAAGGACTACGACGCCGAGGACTGGCACAAGGTGATGCAGGTGAACCTCAACGCCCCCTTCATGCTCACCCAGGCCCTCCTGCCCCTGCTGCTGGAATCCGGGGACGCCTCCCTCGTCTTCACCTCCGACACGGTGGGCCGCAGGGCAAAGGCCTTCTGGGGCGCCTACGCGGTGAGCAAGTTCGGCCTGGAGGGGCTGATGCAGGTGCTGGCCGAGGAGCTGGAGAACAGCCCCATCCGCGTCAACAGCGTCGACCCCGGCCCCACCCGTACCGCCCTGCGCAAGCGCATCTTCCCCGGCGAGAACCCGGAAACGGTGAAGCCGCCCGAGGCGCTCATGCCCCTCTATCTCTGGCTCATGGGGCCCGACAGCAAGGGCACCCACGGCCAGGCACTTTCTTATCCGTCCGAGGAATGATCACCGTCTTCCACCCCCTGAACTCCATCGAGGCCCACGCCGTGAAGATCCTGCTCGTCGGCGAGGGCATCGAGACCCGGGTCACCGGCGACTATCTGCAGGGGGCCATGGGAGAGCTCCCCGCCCTGGGCACCCTCCAGGTACAGGTGCCCGAGGCAGACGCGGAGCGCGCCCGCGCCCTCATCGAGGCGTGGCAGCGGGAGGGGGACGGGGAGGACGACGCCTGGATCCCCCCGGAACTGAGATGAACCGCCCCGATCCCGCGGCCGGCCTCGAGGCCTACGTGGTGGGCGGCTGGGTGCGCGACCGGCTGCTGGGGCTGCCGCACAAGGATCGCGACTGGGTGGTGGTGGGCGCCACCCCGGAAGAGATGCTCCGGCGCGGCTTCCGCCAGGTGGGCCGGGACTTCCCCGTCTTCCTCCATCCCGACACCGGCGAGGAGTACGCCCTGGCCCGCACCGAGCGCAAGACGGCGCCGGGCCACACCGGCTTCGAGGTGCACGCCGCGCCCGACGTGACCCTGGAGGAGGACCTGGCGCGCCGCGACTTCACCGTCAACGCCATGGCCATGACGTCGGAGGGGGGGCTCATCGACCCCTTCCACGGCGCCGAGGACCTGAAACGGGGCGTCTTGCGCCACGTGGGCCCCGCCTTCGTGGAAGACCCCCTGCGGGTGCTCCGCCTGGCCCGCTTCGCCGCCCGGCTCGACTTCGAGGTGGCGCCCGAGACCCGCGAGCTGGCCCGCACCATGGCCCGCTCCGGCGAGCTGGCGCACCTCACCCCCGAGCGGGTGTGGCAGGAGCTGCAGCGCGCCATGGCCGCTCCCCGCCCGCGCCGATTCGTGGAGGTGCTGCGCGAGACGGAGGCACTGAAGGCGCTCTTCCCCGAGATCGACGACCTCTTCGGCATTCCGCAGCCGGCGAAATACCACCCGGAGATCGACACCGGAGAACACCTGCTGCTGGCGCTGGACGCCGCCGCCCGCCTCACCGACGATCCGCTGGTGCGCTTCGCCGTGCTGCTGCACGACCTGGGCAAGGCGGCCACGCCACCGGAGCAGTGGCCCAGCCACCGCGGCCACGAGGCCCTGGGCGTGCCCCTGGTGGACCGGCTGTGCCGCCGCTACCGGGCACCGAAACACTACCACCGCCTGGCGCGCCGCACCACGCGCCACCACCTGGTGGTTCACCGCGCCTTCGAGCTGAAACCTTCGACCCTGCTGCGCCTGCTCGAAGAACTCGACGCCTTCCGCCAGCCCGGGGACTTCGAGCGCTTCCTGCTGGCCTGCGAGGCGGACGCCCGCGGCCGCAAGGGATTCGAGGAGGTTCCCTGCCCCCAGGTGGACTACCTGCGCCACGCCCGGGCCGAGGCCGCGGCCGTCACCGCCCGCGAGGTGCCGCCGGAACGGACGGGCAAGGCCGTGGGAGAGGCGATCCGCGACCTGCGGCGGCGGCGCCTGGCCCGCCTGAAGGCCGAGTGGCGGCAGGAGGCGGGCGGCTGACCGGCCTTCACGCCGGATGGCGCTTCCGCCAGAACCACTTCTGCAGTTCCATCACCACCAGCAGCACCAGGGCCAGCCCCAGCAGCATCAGCCAGTGGGCGAGGGAGACCGGCTGCAGCCCCAGCACCTCTCTCAGCCCCGGGGTGTACATGGCGCCGATGTGGACCCCCTGGGCCAGCAGGGTACCGACGAGCAACACGGGGTTGCCCATGAGCCCCAGGCCGAAGAGGGAACGGATCTCCGAACGGCTGTTGAAGGCATGGACGTTCTCGAAGAGCACCATCAGCAGCAGGGTGCCGTTGCGCGCCTCGTCCAGGCTGAAGCCCGCCGCCAGCAGCCACTGGTAGAGGGCGAAGGCGATGCCGCCGATGGTGAGCGCCGAGACCACCACCCGTTCCACCATGACACGGTTGAAGATGGGCTCCCCCGGAGGACGCGGCGGTCTTTTCAGCTCGTCCCCCTCGCCCGGTTCGAAGGCGAGGGCCACGTCCTGGATGCCGTTGGTCACCAGGTTGAGCCAGAGCAGCTGCACCGCGAGCAGGGGCAGCGGCTGGCCGGTGAAGAGCGCCAGGATGAAGAGCACCAGCTCGGCGGCGCCGGTGGAGACCAGCAGGAAGATCACCTTGCGCACGTTGGCGTAGGCGATGCGGCCCTCCTCCACCCCGGCGACGATGGAGGCGAAGTTGTCGTCGGTGATCACCAGGTCGGCGCTCTCGCGGGCCACCTCGGTGCCGCCCCGCCCCATGGCCACCCCCACCTGGGCCGCGCGCAGCGCCGGTGCGTCGTTGGCACCGTCGCCGCTCACCGCCACGAAGTGCCCCTGCCGCTGCAGGGAG
>JALWGP010000092.1 GCA_027038775.1 Sedimenticola sp.
GGCGGAATCGAGCTGGAGCGGGTTCCGCCCTCGCAGGCCCTGGTGATGCTGCTGCAGAACAGCATCCTGGGCGACGCCTACCGGGCCCTGGGGCTGGAAGCGCAGCGGCTCAACACCCTGGCCCGGCTGGTTGACCAGGTGCCCCTGCTGCGCCTGAGCTACCCCAGCGGGGTGGAACGGCTACCCGAAGTAGCCAAAACCCTGTAGGAGCGGCGCCCCCGCCGCGAATGTTTGGAGTTCGGCCCGGGGGCGGGCCTCCCACAACGGGAAAATTCGCCCCGGGGGCGGGAACCAAATTTGTAGGAGCGGCGCCCCCGCCGCGAACCAGTAAAACCGGCGCCCCCGCCACGAACCAACGGCGGCCAACCGCCAAGAGGAACCCCCGAGGAACCCCGGGGCAACACAAAGACAACTCGACAGGAGTCAAAAAGGATGTCGTCATTCATGCCATTCCTCACCATGGCCGCCCTGGGCCTCCTGGTGGTCGTGCTGATGCTGCTGCTGCAACCCGTGGCCAGGCGAGTGGGCCTGATGGACCATCCCGGTGGTCGCAAGGCCCACCGCCGCGCCACCCCGCTGGTCGGCGGTGTCGCCGCCTTCCTCGTATTCCTGCTCAGCTTCCAGCTCTTCCACGTGCCTTACCACTATTGGCTGCCGCTGGCCTGGGCCGGCGCCGTGGTCTTCGCCGTGGGGCTCATCGACGACATTCACGACATCTCTCCCGGCACGCGCTTCCTGGCCCAGATCGTCGCCGCCATGCTCGTCTACTACGTGGGGGACGTGGGCCTGCAAAGCCTGGGCAACCTGCAGGACTCCGGCGACATCCAGCTCGGCATCCTGGCCGTGCCCTTCACCGTCTTCTGCACCCTGGGCGTGATCAACGCCACCAACATGATCGACGGCCTCGATGGCCTGGCCGGCGGCACCCTGCTGATCTTCTTCGGCATCTTCTACTCGCTGGCGGTGGAAGAGGGCTTTGCCCAGGATGCCCAGGTGCTGCTCGTGCTCTGCGCCACCCTGGCCGGCTTCCTGCTGCTCAACTTCCGCTTCCGCACCGGGGGTTCGGCCCGTGTCTTCATGGGGGATGCGGGCACCCTCTTCTTCGGCCTGGCCGCCGCCTGGTACCTGATGCGCTTCACCCAGGAGCCCTACAACATCATCCGGCCCATCACCGCCGTCTGGATCTTCGGCCTGCCGCTCATGGACACCGTGACCATCATGACCAGGCGCGTGATCGCCGGCCGTTCCCCCTTCGCGCCCGACCGCGAACACCTGCACCATCTGCTGCGCATGCTGGGTTTCGACGTGCGCAGCACCGTGCTCTCCATCCTCGGCGCCGGCACCCTGCTGGCCAGCGGGGGCCTCTATGGAGAAAAGTACGAGGTGCCCGAGTGGATCATGTTCTACGGCTTCCTCGCCCTGTTCGCCGCCTACTTCGTGGGCATGCACCAGGCATGGAAACGGATCAACGCCACCCAGGCCATCCACGGCCGCCGGGTGCGCGCAGGTGGCTGAAGCGGCATGCCCCCCGAATTTTACCCCCTTGTGGGAGGCCCGCCCCCGGGCCGAACTCCAAACATTCGCGGCGAGGGCGCCGCTCCTACAAAT
>JALWGP010000093.1 GCA_027038775.1 Sedimenticola sp.
CCAGTGCATAGACCGGCAGCGAAACCTCCGCCACCATCCGCGCAAACGCCTCCCAGCCCATGGGCCTGGCCCCCGGGTGGCTGCCGGTGGGCAGCACCGGCGACAGCACGGCGAAATCCACGCCGAGGGACTGCGCCTTCAACAGCTCTTCCACGCTGTGGCAGGAGGCCGAAACCAGGAGACCGTTGCACTTCTCCAGCGATTCCATCGCCATGAGCCGGCGGCCGTTCAGGTGAACCCCATGTGCGCCAACCTCCAGCGCCGCCTCCGGCGCGGCATTGACCACCAGGCGCGCACCCCGCTCCTCGCAGAGCACCCGGACCCGTCGCGCCAGGGCTTTCCGCGCCGCCGGATCCATCCCGGGCACCCGGAGCTGGACCAGCTTTGCCCCGGCGCGCAACGTCGCTTCCAGCTGGCGGAGAAAACGCGCTTCCCTTTCCACCTCGGGAGGCGTGATGACATACACGGGAGGCAGTCGCAGCGCGGTGACGATGGGCCGGTCGGCGGGCGGCATGGGGTAGTCTTCCAGGGTGGCCAGCCCGGCCCACTCCAGGGGCTGCCCCTCCCTGCCATGGGGCCGGCCTCGCCACCGTTCCACCAGCCAGGTGTCGAGAACCACCCGCCGATCCCCGTAGTCGTGGGTGACCCGGATGAGGGGGCGGCTGCGCAGCGGCTCCACGCCGAGCTCCTCCTGGAGCTCCCGCCGCAGCGCCTGCTCCACGCCCTCACCCGGTTCCACCTTGCCACCGGGAAATTCCCACAGGCCGCCCTGGTGGCTGGAGGGATGGCGACGCGCCAGCAGCACCCGGCCCTCTTCGTCCCGGAGCACGCCTGCAACGACAAGGATGGTTTCAGGTACGATATTCGGCGTTGATCCGCACATATTCGAAGGAGAGGTCACAGGTGAGAATGCGCGCCGTCGCCTCCCCCCGACCCAGGGCGATACGGATGGTGAACGCCTCCCGCTGCATCACCGCCTGCCCCGCCTCCTCGGTGTAGCCGGGATCCCGCCCGCCGGCGCTGACGATGCACAGGTCGTCGAGCCAGATGCGCACGCTCCCGATCTCCAGCCCCTCCACGCCCGCCCGGCCCACTGCGGCGAGGATCCGGCCCCAGTTGGGATCGGAAGCGAAGAGCGCCGTCTTCACCAGCGGCGAGTGGGCCACGGTGTAGGCCACCTGTCGCGCCTCTTCCGGGGAGGTCGCCTCCTCCACCCGGATCTCCACCAGCTTGGTGGCCCCTTCACCGTCCCGGACGATGGCCCGTGCCAGCTCCAGGCAGACCTCGGCCACCGCCCGGCCCAGGGGCGAATCGGCCTCATCCACCTTGACGCCCGAGGCGCCGGTGGCCACCAGCACGCAGGCGTCGTTGGTGGAGGTGTCGCCGTCCACCGTGATGGAGTTGAAGCTGGGCGCCACCGCCGCTTCCAGCATGGACTGGAGGAGGGGCCGTTCCACTTCGGCATCGGTAGCCAGGTAGGCGAGCATGGTGGCCATGTCGGGGCGGATCATGCCCGATCCCTTGGCCATGCCCGTGACGGTGATGGTGCGGCCGTCGATCTCCACCTGCCGGCTGGCCAGCTTGGGCACGGTATCGGCGGCCAT
>JALWGP010000094.1 GCA_027038775.1 Sedimenticola sp.
TGCCCGAGTACAGCGGACCCGGCGAGGGCTGAGCGGGGCCTGTTCGCGGGCGATTTCCATGGGAAGTTCATGGAAAGGGGTTTGGGTCCCACCGACAAGTCTTTTTGAATCAATGGGTTGAGTCGTATCTTGGGGGTATCCGCCGTAAATGGGGCTGCTTGCTGCACATTTGTGCGGCCCCATGGAAACTTTACGCCCGGAATCCGGTCATATGGACAGACGTTATATAACGTCGGGCCGTTTTCCTCCCTTGACGGCCCTGCCGGGCAAACCGGCAACCCAAACCCCGGAGTCTGCCCCCCTTCTGGCTTCGGGGTTTTCTTTTGCCCGCAGATTGCACCCCCGTAGGAGGCCCGCCCCCGGGCCGAACTCCAAAAGGTTCGCGGCGAGGGCGCCGCTCCTACCAGGGAGGATTGTGGGAGGCCCGCCCCCGGGCCGAATTCTAAAAGATTCGCGGCGAGGGCGCCGCTCCTACCAGGGGGGATTGCGGAAGGCCCGTTCCCGGGGCGAATTCCGAAGGGTTCAGTCCGCCAACCCCAGCCACCCGTCCAGCACCCCGTGCACCTCGTCGATGCCGGTGCGCTTGAGGGCGGAGAAGAGCTGCACGCTGAATTCCCCTTCCATCTCCTCCAGCGCCTTGCGCACTTTGAGCAGGGTGGAGGAGGCGGCACCGCGCTTGAGCTTGTCGGTCTTGGTGAGCAGCACGTGCACCGGCAGGCCCACGTGGGCCGCCCATTCCAGCATCTGCAGGTCGAATTCCTTCAGCGGGTGGCGCACGTCCATGAGCAGGACCAGGCCGCGCAGGCACTGCCGTCTCTCCAGGTACTCGGCCAGGTTCCGCTGCCATTCCCGCTTGATCTTCACCGACACCTTGGCGAAGCCGTAGCCGGGCAGGTCCACCAGCCGTCGATGCTCGTCCAGCCCGAAGAAGTTGATGAGCTGGGTGCGTCCCGGGGTCTTGCTCACCTTGGTGAGCCCCCTGTGGTCGCAGATGGCGTTGATGGCCGAGGACTTGCCCGCGTTGGAACGGCCGGCGAAGGCCACCTCGAAGCCCTCGTCGGGCGGGCACTGGCTCAGCTTCGCCGCGCTGGTGAGAAAACGGGCCTGTCGATAGAAGGGGTTGGTCATTCCCGCTTCCAGGTGCCGGACTTGCCCCCGGACTTCTCCTCCAGCCGCACCTGGTCGATGACCATGCCGCGGTCCACCGCCTTGCACATGTCGTAGATGGTGAGCAGGGCCACCTGGGTGGCGCACAGGGCCTCCATCTCCACGCCGGTCTGGCCGCGGGTCTCCACCCGGGCCGTGCAGCGGACGAGGCTCTCTTCCTCGTCCGGTTCGAAGTCGATGGCCACGCGGGTGAGGAACAGGGGGTGGCACAGGGGCACCAGGTCGGAGGTCCTCTTGGCCGCCATGATGCCGGCGATGCGGGCCACGCCCAGCACGTCGCCCTTCTTGTGACCGCCTTCCAGGATCATGCGCAGGGTCTCGGGCTGCATGCGGATGAGGCCGGAGGTGACCGCCACCCGGTGGGTGGTGTCCTTGTCGCCCACGTCCACCATGTGGGCCCGGCCGTGCTCGTCGAAGTGGGTGAGATCGCTCATGCCTGCTTCCGGTCGAATTCGATGGACTTGGACACCTCGTGTACCTCGAAGGCCATGGCCTTCAGGTCGCCCAGCACCCAGGTGGCCCTGGGCTTGCCCACGCCGCCCACGGTGCCGGGGTTGACCAGTGCCGTCTTGCCGCCGCGCACGTTGGGCAGCCACTCGATCTCCACCTTGTGGCTGTGGCCGCAGCAGACCAGGTCGAAGTCGCCGGTGGCGGCCATGGCGCGGGCGTAGTGGGGATAGTGGACCATGAAGATGCGCCGGCCGCCCAGCTCGATGGCTGCATCCATGCCGTGGTAGCGGATGACGCCGCCGGGCTTGTGGCTGAGGCGGGTCAGGGCGTAGAGGTCGCCCGTGTTGTTGCCGTGGATCACGTGCACCGGCAGCCCAAAGGGCTCGACCTTGGCCAGGGTGCTGGGCGCCACCACGTCGCCACAGTGGAGCACCGCCTCGGCTCCCAGGGCCTTGGCATCGGCCACCGCCGCCTCCAGCAGCGGGATGTGGTCGTGGCTGTCGGAGAGGATGCAGACCTTCATCAGAAGTGGGGCTTTTCCGGGGCCTTTTCGAACATTCTAAGGGAATTCCGGATCTCCTCGCGGGCGGCCTCCACTCCTTCCCAGCCCTGCACCCGTACCCATTTGCCTTCGTCCAGGTCCTTGTAGTGCTCGAAGAAGTGGGCGGTGCGGTCGAGCAACTCTTTCGGCATGTCCTCCACGTCCCGGATGTGGCTCCAGCGGTCGGTGATGTCGTCCACCGGCACCGCCACCACCTTGGCGTCGTCGCCCGACTCGTCGGTCATCTTCAGCACCGCCACCGGGCGGCAGCGGATCACCGAGCCGGGAATGAGAGGAAAGGCAGTGGGCACCAGCACGTCACAGGGATCGCCGTCGTCGGACAGGGTGTGGGGGATGTAGCCGTAGTTCACGGGGTAGCGCATGGCGGTGCGCAGGATGCGGTCCACGAACATGGCGCCCGACTCCTTGTCCACCTCGTACTTCACCGGCTCGGCATTGGCCGGGATCTCGATGATGACGTTTACCTCGTCGGGCGGGTTCTTGCCGCTGGTGACGCGATCCAGGTTCATGTTCTCTCTCCAGTTTTGATTGTGGTTTCGGGTTGCATGTGGGGCAGCCTCCTGCAGAGCCGGTGTAGGCGCGGCGCCCTCGCCGTGAATCTTTTGGAGTTCGGCCCGGGGGCGGGCCTCCCACGGGGAAATCAGGTTCTGCGCAGGCTCGAATAATCCTCCCCGGGCCGCAGGTCGAAGCGCGCCTCCAGGTCGTACTCGCGGATCAGGCGGTCCACCGCCGCCTGCCCGTGCACCAGTTGCACCTCGGCCAGGATCATGCGCACCGAGTTGCGGTTGTAGCCGCTGGTGAACTGCAGCTGCACTTCGATGAGCTCCCTGGCACGGTCGAGATTCATGGTGGCCGTTTCCTCTTGCCGGCTTTCGCCGGCTCAACCAAAAAGGCCGGCCCGAGGGCCGGCCCGGCTGCGGGTCCGCTTCAGACCTCGAAGGGAGGCAGCTTCTTCTCCACCGCCGCCAGCTTCAGGGTCACGTACTTCGGCATGCCGTTCTCGTCGTAGGGCGGGTAGGCCTCGCCCTGGATGAGCGGGTAGAGGTACTCCTTGCAGGCGTCGGTGATGCCGAAGCCGTCCTCGGTGATGAAGTCCAGCGGCATCATCTTCTCCACGTTGGCCACCTCGGAGAGCGGCGCCTCGCCGATGCTCCACTTGTAGGGGCTGGAGGACTCGCGCACGATGGTGGGCATGATGGAGTTCTTGCCTTCCAGCGCCTTCTCCACTGCGGCCTGACCCAGGGCGTAGGCCTGGTCCACGTCGGCCTTGGAGGCCAGATGGCGGGCGGCTCGCTGCAGGTAGTCGGCCACGGCCCAGTGGAACTTGTAGCCGAGCGCGTCCTTGATCATGTTGGCCACCACGGGAGCGGCGCCGCCGAGCTGGGCGTGGCCGAAAGCGTCGCGGGTGCCCTGCTCGGCCAGGAAGCGGCCGTCGGGCCAGTGACAACCCTCGGAGACCACCACGGTGACATAACCGAACTTCTCCACCTTGGCCTTCACCGAGGCGAGGAACTTCTCCTGGTCGAATTCCACCTCGGGGAAGAGGATCACCACGGGAATGCCGTAGTCCTCGATGAGACCGCCGGCGGCAGCGATCCAGCCGGCGTGGCGGCCCATCACCTCGATGACGAAGACCTTGGTCGAGGTCTTGGCCATGGAGCGCACGTCGAAGCTGGCCTCCAGCGAGGAGACGGCGATGTACTTGGCCACCGAGCCGAAACCGGGGCAGTTGTCGGTGATGGGCAGGTCGTTGTCCACCGTCTTGGGCACGTGGATGGCCTGCACGGGGAAGCCCATCTTCTCGGAGAGCTGGGAGACCTTGTAACAGGTGTCGGCGGAGTCGCCGCCGCCGTTGTAGAAGAAATAGCCGATGTTGTGGGCCTTGAACACCTCGATCAGCCGCTCGTACTCGCGCTGGTTCTCCTCCAGGCTCTTGAGCTTGTAGCGGCAGGAGCCGAAGGCGCCGGAGGGGGTGTGGCGCAGGGCGGCGATGGCCTCGTCCGACTCCTGGCTGGTGTCGATGAGGTCCTCGGTAAGTGCCCCGATGATGCCGTTTCGACCGGCGTAGACGTTGGCGATCTTGTCGGAATGTTTGCGGCAGGCTTCGATGACGCCACAGGCGGAGGCGTTGATCACGGCAGTGACGCCGCCGGACTGGGCGTAGAAGGCGTTCTTGGCTGTCATGGGATCTCCTTTTCTTCTGGAAAATCGGATTGTGAGTGCGGGTTGAAAATTCTGTTCCGGGCTGCCGGTGGCCGTTGCGGGTAGGAGGCCCGCCCCCGGGCCGAACCTCAAAAGATTCGGGGCGGAGTGCCGCTCCTACTTGATGTCTCCCCGCTCCCGGGCCTCGTGGTCCGCCTGCGCCTGCAGCAGCGACACCATGCACTCGCTCAAATCGTCGTACTCGTGCACCCCGGTGCCATACTGCTGGTAGCCCCGGTAGAAAAACTGGCAGCGGTAACGCCGGTCGCCGGTCTTGAAGACCACGAAGTTGCAGCCCTCGTGGTTCCAGTAGACCACGGGGCAGGTGGTCAGCTCACGGTCCGCCGGCGAGAGGCGGATCTCGGCGTCGGCCAGCTCAAAAGGCTTCTCCTCGCCGTAGCGCTCCTTGAGCGTGGTCTTGATGATCCACTCCTCGCTCTTGCCGAAATCTGGAATTGTTGCCATGGGACAGGTGAACCAGGATCAAAAATCACTGAAAATCAGATACTTTGGCGCAGTTTCATTTGACATCTGCGTCTATCTG
>JALWGP010000095.1 GCA_027038775.1 Sedimenticola sp.
GATGGTGGGCTCGAAGGAGGCCGGGGTGACGCCGCCGGTGATCTCGTTGCGCAGCTCGTCCAGGGTGTAGCCCACCGCCAGCTTGGCCGCCACCTTGGCGATGGGGAAGCCGGTGGCCTTGGAGGCCAGCGCCGAGGAGCGCGACACCCGCGGGTTCATCTCGATGATGATCATGCGCCCGTTTTCGGGGTTGATGGCGAACTGCACGTTGGAGCCGCCGGTGTCCACCCCGATCTCGCGCAGCACCGCCAGCGAGGCGTCGCGCATGATCTGGTATTCCTTGTCGGTGAGGGTCTGCGCCGGCGCCACGGTGATGGAGTCGCCGGTGTGGACCCCCATGGGGTCGAGGTTCTCGATGGAGCAGACGATGATGCAGTTGTCCTTGCGGTCGCGCACCACCTCCATCTCGAACTCCTTCCAGCCGAGAATGGACTCCTCGATGAGCAGCTCATTGGTGGGCGACAGATCCAGCCCACGCTGGCAGATCTCCTCGAACTCCTCGCGGTTGTAGGCGATGCCGCCGCCGGAGCCACCCAGGGTGAAGGACGGCCGGATGATCGCGGGAAAGCCGATCTGCGCCTGCACCTGAAGCGCCTCTTCCATGGAGTGGGCAATGGCCGAACGGGGCATCTCCAGGCCGATCTTCTTCATCGCCTGGCGGAACAGATCGCGGTCCTCGGCCTTGTCGATGGCCTCGCGCGTGGCGCCGATCATCTCCACGCCGTACTTTTCCAGCACCCCCTCGCGCACCAGATCCAGGGCGCAGTTGAGCGCGGTCTGGCCGCCCATGGTGGGCAGCAGGGCATCGGGCCGCTCCTTCTCGATGATGCGCGCCACCGTGGGCCAGGTGATGGGCTCGACATAGACCACGTCGGCAGTGTCGGGGTCGGTCATGATGGTGGCCGGGTTGGAGTTCACCAGGATGACCTTGTACCCCTCCTCGCGCAGCGCCTTGCAGGCCTGGGCGCCGGAGTAGTCGAACTCGCACGCCTGACCGATGACGATGGGGCCGGCGCCGATGATGAGAATGGAGTGGATGTCGGTTCTCTTGGGCATCTTCTGGTTCCGCGTCGGTGGGCGGCGGCAATCAGGCCTGGCGGCGCTGCTGCATCAGCTCGATGAAGTGATCGAAGACGGGGGCCACGTCGTGGGGGCCGGGGCTCGCCTCGGGGTGGCCCTGGAAACCGAAGGCGGGCCGGTCGGTGCGGTGGATTCCCTGCAGGGAACCATCGAAGAGCGACTTGTGGGTGGCCTCCAGGTTCTCCGGCAGGCTCTCCTCGTCCACCGCGAAACCGTGGTTCTGGCTGGAGATCATCACCCGGCCGGTGGCCAGGTCCTGCACCGGGTGGTTGGCACCGTGGTGGCCAAACTTCATCTTCACCGTGCGCGCGCCGCTGGCCAGCCCCAGCAGTTGGTGTCCCAGGCAGATGCCGAAGGTGGGCACGCCGGCCTCCACCACCTCGCGGATCGCCTCGATGGCGTAGTCGCAGGGCTCGGGATCGCCGGGGCCGTTGGAGAGGAAGATCCCGTCGGGCTCCATGGCCAGCACTTCTGATGCGGGCATCTGCGCCGGCACCACGGTGATGCGGCAGCCACGGTCGCGCAGCATGCGCAGGATGTTGGTCTTGATGCCGTAGTCGTAGGCCACCACGTGGAAGTCGCCCTCGGCATCGGCGCGCCTGCGGTAGCCCTCGGCCAGCTCCCAAGTGCCCTCCTCCCAGGTGTAGGATTCGGCGGTGGTCACCTCTTTTGCAAGATCCATCCCCTTGAGGCCGGGGAAGGTCTCGGCGGCGGCGCGGGCCACCTGCTCGTCCAGGTGGGAACCGGCCTGGATGCAGCCCGCCTGGGCCCCCTTCTCGCGCAGGATGCGGGTGAGCCTGCGGGTGTCGATGTCGGCGATGGCCACCAGGCCGTGGGCCTTGAGGTACTCATCCAGCGGCTGGCGGTTGCGCCAGTTGCTGGCCAGCAGGGGCAGGTCGCGGATCACCAGCCCGGCGGCGTGCACCCGGTGCCCCCGGCCCGACTCGAAATCCTCGTCGTTGGTGCCGGTATTTCCGATATGGGGGTAGGTGAGGGTCACGATCTGGCGACGGTAGGAGGGATCGGTGAGGATCTCCTGGTAGCCGGTCATGGCGGTGTTGAACACCACCTCGCCCACCGTCTGTCCCTCTGCACCAATGGAGCGGCCGTGGAACACGGTGCCGTCCTCGAGAACCAGGATCGCTTTCTTCGTCATCTGCGCGCACACGAAAGGGGCTGACCCGTTACCGGGCCATCCGCAAAAAAACAGGACAATCGGAATCTGGGGCCCGAACCCCGTTGAAGATGAAATTCTACGGCAGGCTTGAATGAGTGTCCACGAAAATCCGGGGGGTCACAAGTGGCGCTGCGCCCAGGAGACGATGCCGCCGGCGTCCAGCGCCCCCGACATGCGGTCCACCTCTCCCCCGTTGCGGAAGAGGATCATGGTGGGAATGCTGCGGATGCCCAGCTGGCCCGCCAGCACCTGGTGCTGCTCGGTATTGAGCTTGAGCAGCCGCACCTGGGGCTCGAGCCGCTGCGCCGCCTGCTCGAAGGCGGGCGCCATCATGCGGCAGGGCCCGCACCAGGGCGCCCAGAAGTCCACCAGCACGGGAATGTCGCTGCGCTGGATCTGCTTCTGCAGCATGGCGTCGTCCACCTCCGCCGGTTTTCCCTGGAAGAGGGGCTGCTTGCACTTGCCGCACTTGGGGTGCTGGCCCAGGCGGTCGCGGGGAATGCGGTTCACGCCGCCGCAATGGGTGCAGACTACGTGCAGGTTGTCGCTCATTGGGAATCCTCCGGAAATCTCGACTCGTCTGCAGATGGGGCCAGCGCCGCACCTTTCAAGGACAGCTTGCAATTTCACCCGCGCGCCCCAAGATATCGGCCACTTCCAGCACAACCCGTTTTGACAAGAACAATGAGCGATTCCCCCTACATCGTTGAAATCAATGAAGACAACTGGCCGCAGGCGGTAGTGGAGCAGTCCCGCCGGGTGCCGGTGCTGGTGGACTTCTGGGCCAGCTGGTGCCAGCCCTGCCAGATGCTGATGCCGGTGCTGGCCAGGCTGGCCGAAGACTACCGGGGCAAGTTCATCCTGGCCAAGGTGAACACCGAGGAGCAGCAGAACCTGGCGGTGCAGTTCGGCATCCGCTCCATTCCCACGGTGAAGCTGTTCAAGGATGGCCAGCCGGTGGACGAGTTCGCCGGCGCCCTGCCCGAGTCCGAGATCCGGCGCTTCCTCGACCGCCACCTCCCGCGCGAGTCCGACACCCGGGTGGAGCAGGCCCGCGCCCTGCTGCTGCAGGGAGACGCCGGGGGCGCGTTGAAGACCCTGGAGACGGCGAAGGCGGAGGACCCCGGCAATCCCAACGTGGACATCGCCCTGGCCCAGGCGAAGGCCGCCGCCGGCGACGCCGGCTCGGCCCTGGAGATCCTGGACCGGTTGCCGCTGGATGCCCAGGAGAAACCCGAGGTGCAGCGGCTGAAAGGGATGCTCCACTTCGAGGCCCTGGCCTCCGGCGCGCCGGACGAGGCGGCGCTGGCCGCCCGCCTGGAGCAGGATGCGGACGACCACGAGGCGCGGCGCCTGCTGGCGGCGCGCAAGGTGCTGGCGGAGGACTACGAGGGGGCCCTGGAACTGCTCCTGGAGCTCATGCGCCGGGACCGCAAGTTCGGTGACGACGCCGCCCGCAAGGACATGGTGGCCGTCTTCGACCTGCTCGGCGAGGATCCCCTGGTGCCCAGGTACCGCAGCCGGATGATGAACCTGCTTTATTGAGGGTTCGCGGCGGGGGTGCCGCTCCTACAGGGGGATATGGGGCCCGCCAGCAGGAGGCCCGCCCCCGGGCCGAATCCGAAAAAGGACCACACCATCCCCTACGCTTCCAGCGGCTCCATCCCGAACACCACCGCCTCCCCCGTGGCATCCTCCACCCGCCAGCGGACGTTCCAGCGGTAGAGGGCCATGCCGTATTCCTTTCCATGGTCCTCCCCCGCCAGGTAGGCGGGCCGCGGGTCGAGGGCGACGAGGGCCCGGATGGCGTCGGCCAGTTCCGCGCCCTGCGGCATGGCCTGCAGCCGTGTTTCCAGCTCCGGGGTGAAACGCACCTTCAGCCTGGGCTCCGGCGCCGCGCTGGCGAAACCGCCCCGGGCCCCCGTTACCGCGTCGGCGTAGGGGATGTAGGGCTTGATGTCCACCACCGGCGTGCCGTCGAGCATGTCCACGCCCGAGATCCGCAGCTTCACCTCCCGCCCGGCGCGGCTGTCGATGCCATGCAGGCGCACCACCGAGAGGCCCAGGTGGTTGGGACGGAAAGGGGAGCGGGTGGCGAAGACCCCAAGCCTGCGGTTGCCGCCGAGGCGCGGCGGGCGCACCCTGCCCCTCCACCCCTGTTCCAGGTTGCGGTGGAAGAGGAAGGTGACCCAGAGGTGAGAAACCTCTTCGAGCCCCTCGAAGAAGGCCCGTTCATCGTAGGGCGGCACCATCTCGATGGTGCCGGGCAGGTCCACCAGCCCCGCCTGGCGCGGAATGCCGAACTTGCCCGGGAAAGGCGTGCGCAGGTGGCCGATGGCCTCGAGCCGGAAGCGGTCTGCCATGGTTTCCGGGGCGGAAAAGGAAAAGCGGCATTGTAGCAGGGCCACAATGCCGCTCGTCGCGCCTCCCGGAGTCAGGCGTTCACCCCTGGCTGGCCCGGGACTGCGGCACCTCCTTCACCAGGCGCTTGCTCGGCACCTTGCGGCAGTAGGCGGAGACCTTGCGCCCGTCGGAGCGCTGGTACCCCTTGATCCAGCGGCAGCTGCTGGAGGCGACGCAGGCGGCGTGGACCAGCCCGCGGCAGCTGCCCTCGGCCGCAGCGTTGCCCGAGGTGCCCGCCAGGATCATGGAGACG
>JALWGP010000096.1 GCA_027038775.1 Sedimenticola sp.
ACTGCCGTCGCAGAAGGGCGGGGTGCCGGTGCGCTTGCATTGGCAGAGCCACCGCCTTTCACTCCTTTCCGCCTTGAAGACAAGGGGGCTGAAGCCGGTTCCCTGGTGGGAGCCGTCGCAGAAGGGTTGGCGCCTGGATCGCCCGCAGGTGCACCAGTAGTAGGTCTGGCCTGCCTCGAGGGCCACCTCGACAGGGTGGGTGACGGCGGTGACCGGTTTGCTCATGTCCACTCTTTTACACCATTCATGCCGGCTTGTGAACGCGCTTTGGATATACTTCGGTCTCGCGTGCTTCAACCGTTTCCCCGTCATGTTCGAGACGCTTTCCTCTTTCTTCGCCTCCATGATGGCCGCCTTCTCCCTCATCGGGCTGGCGGAGATGGGGGACAAGAGCCAGCTGGTCTGCATGGCGCTGGCGGTGCGTTACCGCGCCATTCCCGTGCTGCTGGGCGCGGTGGCGGCCTTTGCCCTCCTCAACCTCCTGGCCGTGGTGTTCGGCGCCTGGGTGGCCCGCTGGCTCTCCCCGGACCTGGTGACCCTGGTGATGGGGGTGCTCTTCCTGCTCTTCGGATTGCACGCCCTGCGCAGCCAACCGGAGGAAGTTCCGGAAGAGGAGGAGGTACCGGGTGGTCACGGCGTGCTGCTCAGTACCCTGCTGCTCATCGTGGTGGCGGAGTTCGGGGACAAGACCCAGATCGCCGTGGCCGGCCTGGCCAGCACCCTCGATGCCCGGGCCGTGTGGCTGGGGGCCACTCTGGCGCTGGCCGGTGTTTCCGCCCTCGGCGTGTGGGCGGGCCGCACCCTGCTCCAGCGCCTCTCCATCCGCCTGCTCCACCGCATCAGCGGGGGCCTCTTCCTGGCCATCGGCGCCGGCGCACTCTTTACACTGCTCCCCTGAGCGGGCCGGGGAACGGCCCGATACCGGGACATTGGATCGGAGGGCCATCCGGTCGCATCCGAATCCCCGCGGATAGGATGGATTTAAGGAAAGCCCCGGGTTTTCGAAACCTGTTGCTGGGCAGGAAAAGGGTCTGACCCCATATCCAGCGGGACACGCCATGTCGATGGATCTTTCCGAATTTCTCGACGTCTTCCTCGAAGAGTGCTTCGAGGGCCCGGTGGTCATGGAGTCGGGGCTCCTGAACCTCGACGAGGGAACCGACCTCGAGGAGATCACCGCCATTTTCCGGGTGGTGCACTCCATAGAAAGAGGGTAATGCTGCTTTCGATTTCCGAGCTCACCCACGTGATGGAGAGCCTCCTGGACCAGCGGCATGGTGGTGAGCGAAACGTGGGCCCGTATTCCCGGCGGGTGCGCGACACTCTGGGCCATGGCCTGGAGACGCCGGAGACACGCAAGGCCGCCCCGCTTCCGGCGGGCATGAAAAAAGCGGGCCCGGCAGTGCCGGGCCCGCTTCTTGCGGAAATCCGGGAGCCTGGCGGCTCCCGGTGTTCCTTACAGAGGGGTTACGTTTTCAGCCTGGGGACCCTTCTGGCCCATGGTCACGTCCATGGTCACCTTCTGGCCCTCGTAGAGGGTCCTGCGACCGCTACCGTTGATGGCACTGAAGTGAACGAAGACGTCCTTGCCGCCTTCCTGCTCGATGAAGCCGAAGCCCTTTTCATCGTTGAACCATTTTACAGTGCCTTCTACTTGATTTGACATATCGATAACTCTTTCAAAACAATCCGGAGGAGTCCGGACAAAAACAAAAAAACCAGCCAGCAGGCTGGTACCTTGCACATCGCTTCTCCTGAAACGACAAGGCCATTATAGGCCTTCTCCAGTTTTTTGCCCGGTTATTTTCGGAACGCCCGGATCATTCCGCTGCCGCTGCGGTTCCGGTGGGTGATCACGCCTGAACCAAATTCGGGAATGGGGCTCTAAGGTCCAGTATTTCAAAGGAGAAAGACAACATGACGGAAACCTCCTCCAGCGCCCGGCAGGCCTTCTCCCGGTTGCAGGCGCACATGCAGAAACAGGTCCTGGGCCAGGAGAAGCTGGTCAACCGCCTGCTGGTGGCGTTGCTGGCGGATGGCCACCTGCTGGTGGAGGGAGCGCCGGGCCTGGCCAAGACCCGGGCCATCAAGAGCCTCAGCGAGGGGATCGAGGGGAGCTTCCACCGCATCCAGTTCACGCCCGACCTGCTGCCCGCCGACCTCACCGGCACCGACATCTACCGTCCCCAGGAGGGCAGCTTCGTCTTCCAGCAGGGGCCCCTGTTCAACAACCTGGTGCTGGCGGACGAGATCAACCGGGCGCCGGCCAAGGTGCAGTCGGCACTGCTCGAGGCGATGGCCGAGCGCCAGATCACCGTGGGCAACCGCTCCTGGCCGCTGCCGCGGCTCTTCCTGGTGATGGCCACCCAGAACCCCATCGAGCAGGAGGGTACCTATCCCCTGCCCGAGGCGCAGCTCGACCGCTTCCTGTTGCACGTGGTCATCGACTACCCCGACTTCGACTACGAACGGCGCATCCTCCAGCTGGCCCGGAACGAGGCGCTGGAGGAGCTGGCCGGGGAGCAGGCTCCCGTAGCGCCGCCGCTGAGCCAGGAGCTGCTCTTCCAGGCGCGGCGCGAGGTGCTCCAGGTGCACCTGTCGGAGGCGGTGGAGGAGTACCTGCTGCAGCTGGTGCTGGCCACGCGCAGGCCCGGGCCCTACAGCAGCCAGCTTGCCGCCTGGATCGAGTACGGCGCCAGCCCGCGCGCCTCCATCGGCCTGGACCGCACCGCGCGCGCCCACGCCTGGCTGGCCGGCCGCGACTACGTGGCGCCGGAGGACGTGCAGGAGATGGCCTTCGACATCCTGCGCCACCGCATCATTCTCAACTACGAGGCGGAGGCGGAAGGGGTGACGTCGGACCGCTTCATCACCGAACTGCTGGCCCGGGTGCCCGTGCCCTGAGATGGGCCAGGCCGCTTCCGTCACCGCCGCCCCCCTCGAGGAGCTCATCCGGCTCGGCGAGGCTGCACGCCAGCTGAAGCTGACACCCCAGGTGGCGCGTGCGCGCCAGGCGGGGCAGTACCTGTCGCGGCTGCGCGGGCGCGGCATGGAGTTCGACGAGTCGCGTCCCTACCAGCCGGGGGACGACGTGCGCAACATGGACTGGCGGGTGACGGCGCGCATCGGCAGGCCCTACAGCAAGCTCTTCCGCGAAGAGCGCGAGCGGCCGGTGCTCATCGGCGTGGACGCCCGCGCCCCCATGTTCTTCGCCACCCATGGCCGCTTCAAGTGGGCCCGGGCCCAGTGCGCCGCCGCCCTCCTGGCCTGGGCCGCCTTCCAGGGTGGTGACCGGGTGGGGGGCGAACTCTTCTCCGGGACCGGCCACCTGGAGTTGCGTCCGCGCCGCGGCCGCTCCTCGCTGCTCCGCTTTCTCAAGGCGCTGGCGGACCAGCCGCCGGGAAAGGACGACGGCACGGCCTCCCTCGCCGATCCGTTGCGCCGGCTGCGGCGCACGGCGCATCCGGGCAGCCTGGTGGTGCTGGCGAGCGATTTCCGCGGCTTCGACGAATCGGCCGAGCGGCAGCTGGTGCGCATCGCCCGGCACAACGACGTGGTGCTCTTTCACTTTCACGACCGGCTGGAGCGGGAGCTGCCGGAGCCGGGGCTCTACCGCGTGGGCGACGGGCGGCGCAGCCTGGTGCTGGACACCGGTCGCCGCGAACTGCTCGAGGCGCACCAGGCGCGGTACCGCGAGCGCGTGGAGCGGCTGCGCCGGCTCGGGCGGCAACACGGCATGACCTGGCTGCAGTGCGCCACCGACGAGGAGCCGGTAGAGGTGCTGGTGAGGGCTTTCGGGAGGCGTCGCAGTTGAACCCGCAGGTGCTGTCGGAACTGAGGGACATCCATCTGCCTCCGCCGGCAGGCTGGTGGCCGCCGGCACCCGGCTGGTGGATCCTGGCCGGATCGGTGCTCCTGCTCGGCTGGCTCCTCTGGCGCTTCCGGATGCGCCGGCGGTGCCGCGGAAAGGCGGCGACGGAAGCGCTGGCCCGGCTGGAGGAGATCCGCCGGGAGTTCGAGGCCCACCGGGACCCGGTGCGGTTGGCCACCCGCCTGTCGCGCCTGCTGCGCCAGGTGGCCGTCCACTGCTTTCCCGCCGCGGAGGTGGCCGGGCTCACCGGCAGCGAGTGGCTCACCTTCCTGGACCGGACCCTGGAGGCGGAGGAAGGACCCTTCGGGCACGGCGCCGGCCGGGTGCTGGTCGAGGTCCCCTACCGGGGTGGCGGCGAGGTGGACGCCGAGGCCCTGCTGGCGCTGGCGCGGCGCTGGATCCTCAAGGTGACGGGGGACGGTTGCCGTGCTTGAGTTCGCCTGGCCCTGGCTCTTCCTGGTGCTGCCCCTGCCGTGGCTGGTGCGGCGCCTGCTGCCGCCGGTGCGACGGCGGGAGGCGGTGTTGCGGGTGCCCTTCCTGGACGACTTCCGGGAGCCGGCCGGCGCAGCCCGCGGCGTCGCCGCGGGCTCGCGTTCCGCGCTCTGGCTGGGGGTGTTGGCCTGGCTGCTGCTGGTGACCGCGGCGGCGCGGCCCCAGTGGCAGGGGGAGGCGGTGCCCCTGCCCCTGCCCCGGGAGGGGCGGGACCTCATGCTGGCGGTGGACCTCTCCGGTTCCATGGCCGAGCGGGACTTCACCCTCGGCAATCGCTGGGTGGACCGCCTCACCGCCACCAAGGTGGTGGTGGGCGATTTCATCGAACGGCGCAAGGGCGACCGCATCGGCCTGATCCTCTTCGGCGACCGCGCCTACCTGCAGGCGCCACTCACCCACGACCGGAAGACGGTGAAGCAGCTGCTGGACGAGACCTTCATCAAGACGGCGGGACAGAAGACTGCCAGCGGCGACGCCATCGGCCGGGCCAGCACGCGGCCGCGCGGCA
>JALWGP010000097.1 GCA_027038775.1 Sedimenticola sp.
GAAGAGGCGGGTCTCGAAGTCCATCCCCGGCGAAAGATCCATCCAGGCGTGGCCGGGCCGGGCGTAGCAGTAGACACAGCCGTGCTCGCAGCCGCGATAGGGATTGAGGGAACGATCGAAAGGCACGTCGGGCGAGCGGTTGCGGGTGATGACGGTGCGGCTCTTCTCCGCCTGGAGGCGGACCACCGGTTCGAGACCCTCCTCCAGGCCGCGGCCATCCACCGCCTCGCAACGGACGGCGTGGTAACGGTTGGGTGGATTGTGCAGGACGCCGCGGGCCTTCCAGCGGACGTTCTGCTTCCGGTCGGTGCAGGTCATGGCGGTATTGTACTACATTCGTTCTATTTCGATGTGCCATCGCCGGATGATCCTGTCCTTGTCGGGGATCACGCCCTGGGCAATACTTGGTACAGGCATTCACCACCGGCAGGATCGATCCACATGGCCAGCGTCCGTCACCTCACCCTGGATGTACTCAAGCCCCACCAGCCCAATGCGCTGGAGTTCGCCCAGGCGCTGGCCGGACTGGGCCCGGGGTACGAGGTGCGGGTACGGGTCACCGAGGTGGACGAGCACACCGAGACCCTGCTGGTGACCATCGACGGCGAGGCGCTGGACTTCGAGCGCATCAACGAGGCCATCGAGGCCAACGGCGGCTCCCTGCACAGCATCGACGAAGTGGTGGTACACAGCGAATAGGCCCGCACATGCCCCCCGCACCTCTCAAGCTGCTGCTGAAGGTCTCGGGCTCGGGCGCCATCATGCGCCGCTATTTCGTGGTAAACGGCTTCGACGGCGCGCTGACCCTGCTCGGCCTGCTCATGGGATTCCACATCTCCGACTCCCCCGACCTCCAGGTGGTGATCACTTCCTGCCTGGCCACCACCCTGGCACTGGGGGTGAGCGGCGTCTCCAGCGCCTACATCAGCGAGGCGGCGGAACGGCGCTCCAGCCTGGCCGAACTGGAGCGGGCCATGGTCTCCGACCTGAAGGAGAGCCACCACGCCCGCGCCGCCTTCTGGATCCCCTGGCTGGTGGCATTGACCAACGGCAGCGCCCCCTTTCTCATCGGCCTGGTGATCATCGTTCCCCTGTGGCTGGCCCGTGGCGGAGTGCCGATGCCGGCCGACCCCCTGCTGCTCGCCATGGGCACCGCGCTGGTGGTGATCTTCTCCCTCGGGGTCTTCCTGGGCCGCATCGGCGGAATCTTCTGGTTCTGGAGCGGCCTCCAGGCGCTGGCCGTCGCCCTGGCCACCCTCGGCCTGATCCGCCTCCTGGGCTGAAACCCCGTACCCGGCATCATGGCACCCTGCCTCTCCGCCTGTTCTGCCGAAGAAAAACCCGGTATCTTTGGCGGAATCCAGCCACCTCACGAGGAGAAGCATCCCATGAACCAATCTCTCGACTACGGCCCCCTGGCGGAACTGATCGGCACCTGGCGCGGCGACAAGGGCATGGACATCGCCCCGGAGCCCGACGGCACCGAGGAGAACCCCTACTACGAGACCATCACCTTCACCCCGGTGGGCGACGTGACCAACGCCGAATCCCAGACCCTGGTGGCGCTGCACTATCTTCAGGTGGTGCAACGCAAGTCCAACGACCAGGTGTTCCACCACCAGACCGGCTACTGGATGTGGGACGCCGCCAGCAACACCGTGATGCAGTCCCTCACCATTCCCCGCGGCGTCTGCGTGCTGGCCGGCGGCAGCTGGAACGGAGAGCGGGACGAGGAGGGCCGGGTGAAGATCGAGGTGATCGCCCGCCTGGGCGACGAAGACTGGGGCGTGGTCCAGTCCCCCTTCATGCGCGACAACGCCCGCACCGGGGAGTTCACCCACCACCTGCGCGTGGGCAATGGCAGGCTGAGCTACAGCGAGACCACCTGGGTGGACATCTACGACCGCCTCTTCGAGCACAAGGACGCCAACGAGCTGGTACGCGTGGACTGAGCCACGCCCGGCCGGGCGCTCCGGCCGGGCACGGGCATGTCGAAACAGGTTGTAACACTTGTGCCCTTTCCTGAAATCCTTTTGAAAGACCACTTCTTCACAATCTCCTCTGCGAGCGGCACCCGGGCCGAATGCCGTAACCCCCCTACAGAGGAGATCATCATGAACAGACAGCTCGTACCTTTCACCCTTTTGCTTTCCCTGGCCATTCCCGCCGTTGCAGGTGCGGCCGACCTCTCCCCGCCCACAGCCGAGGAGATGGCCGAGATCCGCAACCGGATGCAGTCTCTGTCACCGGAGGAACAGGCGCAGTACCGGACCGAGATGCAGGAGCGGATGCGCAACCTTTCTCCCGCAGACCGCGAACAGTACCGTTCCGAGATGCGCCAGCGGATGCAATCCATGTCGCCCGAGGAGCGCGCGCAGTACCGCGAGGCCAACGGCCTGGGCAACGGTCGTGGCCAGGGCGGTGGCAACCGGTACGCGTATGGCCAGGGCAACCGCGACGGATCGGGCAACCAGTACCGTTACGGCCAAGGCCGTGGCTACGACAGCAGAATGGGCGGCGACTCCGGCAACCGGTACCGTTACGGCTATGGCCGCGGTTACGAGAGCCGCATGGGCGGCGGCCACCGGTACGGCCGGGGACGCTGACCCCCCTGCCCCAATCCAATCCCAGGCCCGCAGTCGCGGGCTTTTTCATGCCATTCAGCTTGGTTTCAGCTCCGTTTAAGCGTGGTTTCATCCGCTCCCGCTATCTTTCACCGCAACGGAAACCGATGATTGCGGGAGAGTACAATGCAACGGGAAAGCGACGGGCAAGAGGTCAAGGTCTGGGATCCGCTGGTTCGGATCTTCCACTGGACCCTGGTGATCAGCTTCGTGGTGACCTACGCCAGCGGAGACGAGCTCGAAGGAATCCACGTCTGGTTCGGTTACCTCATCGCCGGCCTGCTGGTGTTCCGGCTCGCCTGGGGCTTCGTGGGTCCAAAACACGCCCGCTTCTCCGACTTCGTCTACGGACCGCAAGAGATCCTGGCCTATCTCAGATCGCTCGCCACCGGCAGGCCCAGGCGCTACCTGGGTCACAATCCCGCCGGCGGCCTCATGGTGATCCTGCTGCTGGTGAGCCTGGGTTTCACCACGGGCACCGGGCTGCTCATGGTGCAGACGCCGGAAGCGCCTGCCATCCAGTCCGTGCAGGAGCGTGGTGGCTGGTTCTCCGGGGAAGAGGACGAGGAGGACGAGGAACACGAGGGCAACGAGGTCCTCGAAGAAGTCCACGAGTTCTTCGCCAACCTCACCCTGCTGCTGGTGCTGCTGCACATCGCCGGGGTGGCGGTGAGCAGCCGTCTGCACCACGAGAACCTGGTGCGCGCCATGATCACCGGCAGGAAACCGGCGAAACCGGAGCAGTGACACCGGTACGCGCGGGAGACGGGTGCCATGGCCGATACAAGCGCAAGGACCTGGGATCTCCCCCTGCGGCTCTTCCACTGGAGCTGGGCCGCCACCTTCGCCGCCGCCTGGCTGCTGGAGGGTGACCGCACCCTCTACTGGCACCTGCTGGCGGGCTACCTCTTCGGCGCCCTGCTCCTCTTCCGCCTGGCCTGGGGTCTTGCCGGCACCACCTGGGCACGCTTTTCCGCCTTCGCTTACGGACCCGGGCGCGCCCTGGGCTACCGGAAGGCGGTGCTGCGGGGTGAAGCGACCCGCTACCTGGGCCACAACCCCGCCGTGAAGGGCCGTGCCAACTGCAACGCCTGCCACCGCCACGCCGTACGGGGCTCTTTACAGCGAACACGAGATCCACACACCGGGGTATGTCCGCTATGAAACGGACAGAGGTTGGTCAGGCCACTCTGCGCAAGGTTGAACCCTGTGAAAAGGGTCAGCAGTACCCGGTAGGGATGCAGCAAATGGGTCAACACCACGCTGACCAGGATCATGACGCCTGCGAAAAGGCGAACCATTCTGTCAACGGTCATGGAAGGCAGTTCCGCCGTCTGTCCCATGTCGCCCTTGTCTACCGCCTCGACCACCCGATGGACCGTCCCTCGGCTGGTTCCTCGTGGAGGATGCCGTCACGCAGGCGGTAGACCCGCTTGAAAACCGGAATGATGTTCTCGTCGTGGGTGACCACGATCACTGCGGTGCCCAAGCGCTTTCCGTTCTCTGTCAGGACACCGGATTCGAATACGGGCGTGCTTGAAAAGCTTCCGGCCACACCCATGTCAACGGGCACTGAGGCCAACATCAGGTCGACGAAATCATCCCTACATGGCGGGTCGGTTTCTTTTGTCCGGCCTCCTTTTACCAATATGGAGAAGAACCATGAGCATCGAAGTCGAAGGCAAGACCATCCAGGCCGACGAGGAGGGTTATCTCCTCGATCCCAACGACTGGGACGAATGCATGGCGGAAGCCATCGCGGCCCGGGAGGGCATCGAACTCACCGACATGCACTGGGCCATGATCAACTACTTCCGCACCTTCTATGAAGACCACATGCGCCATCCCACCATACACGAGTGGGTGAAGACCCTGGGACGCTTCCATGGCAAGCCCTGGAAGGACGCCAAGAAATACCGGGATTTCCTCTATGAACTTTTCCCCAAGGGGCCGGTCCAGACCCTATGCAAACTGGCTGGACTGCCCAAACCCGTGGAAGAGACCGAAGAATGAACAGGAGAAACAGCATGAAGCACAACAAACCCCGTTATCTGGCCGCCGCGCTGTCACTGGCCACCCTCCTTGCAGCAGCGCCAGCGGGCGCCGCACAAGAAAAGCAACAGAGCCAGCCGCTCGCGCAGAACCAGCAGGTCTCATCTTCTCTCACCCAGGAAGCGGGCAAAAAAGCGCAGGAAAAACGCGAGGAGATCATCCAGGAAGCCGTCAGTGCCCTGCAGGAGAGCTTTGCGGTGCTCAAGGCACTGGACCAGGGTGACAAAAAGAAGGCGCTGGATGCCCTGAGCAAGGCCATCGGCAAACTGGAGGTGGTAGTGGCCCGCCATCCCGAGCTGGCCTTGGCGCCAGTGGACGTTTCCATGACCACCTTCGACGTCATCGCCACCACAGGGGAGATTCTGCGGGCGCGCAAGGAGGTGATCGCCCTGATGGAAAAGGGTGATCTGCCCACGGCACGGGAGCTGCTGGATTCCCTGCGCAGCGAGATCGTGGTCACCGTCACCTCCGTGCCCCTGGCCACCTATCCTGACGCTCTCAAGGCCATCACGCCGCTCATCGACCAGGGCAAGATGAAAGAGGCCAAGATGGCGATGGAATCGGCATTGGCCACCCTGGTGGTAACCCGTCACATCATTCCGCTGCCGCTGTTGCGGGCGGAGGAAGCACTGGTGATCGCCGAGGTGCTGGCCGAGAAGAAGAACCGCAGCGAGAAAGAGAACCTGGTGCTGCACAACACATTGATGGAGGTGGAGGTCCAGTTGAAACGCTCCGAGGCTCTGGGATACGGCACCCACGAGCATTACCAGGAGTTGCAGAAACAGCTGGACGAAATCCGCGACAAGGTGAGCGGAGGCAAATCCGGCACCGGCTTCTTCGACAAGATCAGGGCATCGATGGAGTCGCTGAAGGCGGAGATCTTCGGCGGAACGGAGCCGGCAACCTCCAAGCCCCAGGAAGCCAAGCCTGACAAAGGGGCACAGACCGACGACAAGAAGCAGAACTGACCCCCTGCCTGAACCACGGCAACCTCTCGACCCCGGCTTGGCCGGGTTTTTTTCGTTCCGGATCAACGGGAATCCCACACTACCGGGTGAAGTGCCAGGATGGCAAAGTCCACCGCAACCAGCGCCTGTTCAGACGCCTTGCACAGTTCCGAGAAGCTCGGGAAATAGCTACCCGAATGCAGCTTCGGTATCTTCAGCCCCAACCTGCCCAGGCGCGTCTCCGGCGTCCGCTCACAATGGCCGTTCACCACCGCATCGATTTACCCCACTTCCAGGGACACTACCTTCTGTTCGACCGCTTGGCCCCGGAACACTGCGTGGCAGGCCACGCAACCGGCGCTCACCTTGCCCAGCAGTTCCGTCGCCTGCGGCACCCGTGCCCGCCTCGAGATCCCGCTGGACACCGAAGACCGCTGCCCCGGAGCCGCCTGACCCCTACACCAGCGCCGCCTCGTCCACCACGATGGGCCGTCCCTCGCCTGGTTCCTCGTGGAGGATGCCGTCACGCAGGCGGTAGATCCGCTTGAAAACCGGAATGATGTTCTCGTCGTGGGTGACCACGATCACCGCGGTGCCCGAGCGCTCGGCCATGTCGTGCAGCAATTTCATCACCGACATGGCGCGGTGGCTGTCCAGGGGCGCCGTGGGCTCGTCGGCGAGGATGATGGGCGGGTCGTTGGCCAGGGCGCGGGCGATGGCCACCCGCTGCTGCTGACCGCCGGAGAGCTGCTCGATCTGCATGCCCGCCCGGTCGGCGATGCCCAGGATCTCCAGCAGTTCGCGGGCGCGGGCGTAGGCCTGGGCGTTGGATTTCCCCTGCAGCATGGGGAGCATGGCCACGTTCTCCAGCACGTTCAGGAAGGGGATGAGGTAGGGGCGCTGGAAGACGAAACCGATCCGGTCGCGGCGCAGGGTGCGCCGGTCCCGGTACTTCCACTCGCCGTCGAAGATCACCTCGCTGCCCAGCTCGATGCGGCCGCCGCTGGGATCGATGATGGCGCCCAGACACTGCAGCAGGGTGGTCTTGCCCGAGCCCGAGGCGCCCAGCAGCCCCACCACCTCGCCAGGCATCACGCGCATGCTGGCGTGCCTGAGGGCCTGCACCGCCGAGCTGCCGCTGCCGTAGGTCTTGCTCAACTCCTCCACCAGGATGGCCGGCTGCGTCATCGTCTCACCCCCCGATGGCCGAGGCGGGACTCACACGCAGGGCCGAGCGCACCCCGGCCATGCTGGCCACCAGGCAGATCACCAGGGTGACGGCCAGGGCCACCAGGGTGTCCCGCTCCACCAGCACCACGTGCTTGGGAAAAAGCGGCGCCCACCAAGTCACCGCCAGCTTGCCGGCGAGGAATCCGATGGCGCCCAGTCCCATGGACTCCTGCACGATCATGCCGGCGATGAGGCGGTTGGGGGTACCGATGAGCTTGAGCACCGCGATCTCCTTGAGCTTGGTCTGGGTCATGGAGTAGATGGTCAGCGCCACGATGGCCGCGCTCACCAGGGTGAGAATCGCCAGGAAGAGGCCGATCTGCTTCGCGGCGGTGGCGATGAGCTGGCCGATGAGGATCTCCTCCATCTCGGCGTCGGTGTAGGCGGTGAGGCGCAGCCAGCGGCGGATCTGGGCCGCCACCTCATCGGCGCTGTAGCCCGGCGCCAGGCGCACCAGCACGGCGTTCACCCGGTGGTTGGAGAAGAGGGTCTCCTCCACCGTGCCCAGCAGGCCAGGATTGCCCGGCGGGTTGAACACCGGGTTCTCCTCCAGCCGCCGGCGGTCGCGGAAGAGGGCGTCGTTGTCCTTGAGGAACTGGATCTCCTGGGCGTCCTTGAGCGGCAGGAAGACCATGGGGTCGCCCGAGGGGGAGCGCAGGCCGGCAGCCAGCCCCACCACGGTGTAGTCGTGGCGGCGGATGGGGACGACGTCGCCGATGCGGAAGCCGGTGCGCAGGTCCGCCACCAGCTCGTAGTGGTTGCGGGTGATGGGCCTGCCCGCCACCAGCCGGCCGGGGCCGCCGGGACGTCCCGGCTCGTAGCCCGCCAGCATGATGCGTACGCTCTTCCCGCCGTGGGACACCTCCATGGTGAGGTAGGCCACGTTACCCGCCTCGCGCACGCCGGGCACGGCGAGGATGCCGCGGATCATCTCATCGGAGATGGAAGAGGGCTCGGCGAAGGGCCCCAGGGTGTGCTGCTGTACCACCCAGAGGTCGGCACCGGCCGCCTCCAGCAGGGCGCGACCGTCCTCCACCATGCCGCGGTAGACGCCGGCCATGGTGAGGGTGACGCCGATGAGGAGTCCCAGGCCCAGGCCGGTGGCGAGATAACGGCCGAAGCCCTTGGCCACGTCGCGGTAGGCGAGGCTGATCATGACCTGGCCTCTTTCAGTTTCATGCCCTCTTCCAGGGCACGGCGGCTGTAGGTGATCACCGCCTCACCCTCGGCCAGCCCCTCGAGGATCTGCACCTTGCCGTCCAGGGTGCGCACGCCCACCTGCACCGCGCGGAAGGTGGCGCGCCCCCCATCCAGCAGCCAGACGCCGGTTCGCCCCTTGCGCCACTGGAGGGCGGCGGCGGGAATCCAGAGGGCCCCCTTCACCTCCGGCAGACGGATGGTGACGTTGGCCAGGGTGCCCACCGCCAGCCCCCCGGGGATGGCTTCGAAGGCCACGTCCACCCAGCGCTCCTCGGTGAGGCTGTCGGCGACGAGCTCCAGCCGCGCCACCCGGCCCGGCAGGAGTCGATCCGGCGCCTCGCGCAGGCGGATCTCGGCGGACAGTCCCACCGTCAGGGCGCCGCTGCCCTTCTGGTCGATGCGGGTGCGCACCCAGAGGGAGGCGGGATCCACAATCACCAGCACCGGCGTCCCCGCCATCACCACCGAGCCCGGCTCCACCTTGCGCTCCACCACCAGCCCGTCCACCGGGCTCACCAGGCGCAGGTCCTCGATCTGGGCCCGGACGGCGTCCCGCTCGGCCCGGGCCCGCTCCAGCTCGCGGCGGGCCGCCTCCAGGTCCGCCCGGGCGGCACGGAGCTGGTCCTTCAGGGCCCGGGATTCGGTCACCTTGGCGTCCACCTGGTCCTGGCTCACCTGCTTCTTCCGTCCCAGCTCGCGGTAACGGCCGGCCTCCTTCTCCGCCAGCGCCAGGCGGGTCTCCAGTTCGTCCAGCCGGGCGCGGGCACCGTCGATGGCCAGCCTGGCCTTCTGCACCGCCATCTCGGCGGCGCGCAGCCGTTCGTCCAGGTCCACGGGATCCAGGGTGCCCAGCACCTGCCCCTTGCGCACCCGGTCGCCGTGGTCCACGGAGAGGGCCAACAGCCGACCGCTGCGGTTGGGACCGAGATCGTAGCGGTAGCGCGCCTCCACGGTGCCCACCCCGAAGCGGGCGGGATGGAGATCCCCCCGCCGCGCCTGCGCCGTCTCCACCGTCACCGGCGCCAGGGGACCCTTCACCAGGATGAGGCCCACCGCCGCCGCCACGGCCAGCAGGAAGAGCAGGGTGTAGAGGAGGCGCTTGTTACGGCTCTTCATGATGTCTCCCTCCCCAGCGCAGCGTGGAGAAAGCGCCACAGGGCGTCGGCCTCCGCCTCCAGGGAGAACTCGAAGTCGAAGATGGACCAGCGCACGATGAGCCCCTGGAGCGTGGCGGCCACGAAGCGGGCCGCGGTGTCCGGCTCCAGCTCCTCGCGAAAGCAGCCGGCGATCATCCCCTCACGGATCACCCCCGCCACCCGGGCGGTATAGCGCCCCATCACTTTCTGCACCGTCTTCTTGAGCGTGGGCGACTCCAGGTGGAGGCGGTCGGAGAAGAGCAGCCGCGGCAGCCCCTTGTGGCACGCGACGAAGGCGAGCTGGGTGCGGATGAGCCTTTCCAGCTTCCGGTCCGGGGGCAGGTCGCTGCCCAGGGTGGCGTCGAGCACCCCGAAGAGCCGGTCCGCCAGCCAGGCGATGGCCCCGGCGAAGATCTCGTCACGGGTGCGGAAGTGGCGGAACACCGTGGGCTGGGCGATGCCCACCCGGTCGGCGATGGCCTGGGTGGTGACCTTCTTCACCCCGACTTCCGCCGCCAGCTCCAGGGCGCTCTGGATGATCTCCTCCCGTCTCTCTTCGTGGCGCTTGCCCATGATTGCTCAAAATGTGAGTGATTAATTGCTTTCAATTATGCAGGGGCGTGGCCACGGCGTAATTGCCCGATGTCAATTATTGAGTAGGAGCGGCGCCCCCGCCGCGAATATTCTTGGGGTTCGCCCCGGGAACAGCCTCCTACGGGGGGCTTCCCCGCAGCTCGAAGCACGTGATCAGGCCGTGTTGCAGCCAGGTGCGCAGGAAAGAAGCGGCACGAAGGGGAGCATTCTGTACGTCCACCCACTCCAGCAGCCCCTCGCAGAGAGTGGCGAAGTCAGCCCCGTCCCGGGCCTGCTGCAGGGCCCAGGCCTCATCCACCGCCAGGGGGCGCCAGCGGGGGTCGAGCGCCTGCCGCCAGACAAGCCACACCACCGGCACCTCGCTCCGCTCGGGATCGGGCGGCGTCTCCTCCCGGTCCAGGGCCTGCCACAAGGCAGGCACGTTCCAGTGCAGGTCCACCCATTCCATGGCCGGGGTAAAGGCGAAGGTGAGAAAACCCCACCGCTCGGGCGGCACCTGCTGCAGCTCCGCCTCACCCAGGGCCTCGGCATCGGCGGCGTCGAAGACCCGTCCCTGGGCCCACTCGAAGGCGGCCATCTCGGCCAGGAAGGGGTGGTCGCGGTAGGGCGCGTTCTCCGCCAGGAAGGCTTCCATGCGGTCCCCGAACCAGCGGATGGAACGGAAGGTGGAGGGGTGCCGGGCGATGTACTCGCGGCAGAGCCGCCAGAACTGCTCGTCCCCCACCAGCCCCCAGAGGCCGGGGTAGTGGTTCTCCAGCGCCTCGATGAGGCGGGTGACATAGGCGCCGGCATAGAGGTCCATGCGCTCCTTCGCGTCGGCCTTCTCGTCCCCCAGGATCAGCGAGGTCACCTCCCCTTCCCGCTCCACGAGATACCGGGCGAAAGCGTGCTGAAGTTCCGGCAGGGGGCGCTTCATGCCGCCTCTCCCCAGAGGGGTTCGGCGATACGCCGGGCCTGGCCCAGCTCCTCCAGCAGCTCGTCGAGGGCGGGGATGTTGTCGTCCCGCTCGATCATGGTGGAGACAGGGCCGAAGCGGCGGGCGGCCTCGGCATAGAGATCCCACACCTCGTCGCGCACCGGCTGATCGTGGGTGTCGATGAGGATGCGGCCCGACTCGTTGGTGGTGTGGCCGGCCAGGTGGAACTGCCACACCCGCTCCGCCGGCACCCCCTCCAGGTAGGCGCGCGGATCGAAGTCGTGGTTCACGGCGCTGACGAAGATGTTGTTCACGTCCAGCAGGATCAGGCAGTCGGCCGTCTCGCAGACGGCGGTGAGGAACGCCCACTCGCTCATCTCCGAGTCGCGGAAGGTGACATAGCTGGAGAGGTTCTCCAGCAGGATCCGCCGGCCCAGGAACTCCTGTACCCGGACCACCCGCTCCGCCACGTGCCGCACCGTCTCTTCGGTGTAGGGCAGGGGCAGCAGGTCGTGGAAGTTGTGGCCGCCCAGGCCCGTCCAGCAGAGGTGGTCGGAGATCCACTCGGGTTCCACCCTTTCCACCAGCGCCTTGAGGTCGCGCAGGTAGTCCATGTCCAGGGGATCACTGCTGCCGATGGAAAGGGAGACGCCATGCATCACCAGCGGGTAGTGCTCACGCACCCGCTCCAGCCAGTGGAGCGGCTTGCCGCCGGCCACCATGTAGTTCTCGGAGAGGATCTCAAGCCGGTCCTCCGGCGGGCGCTGGTCGAGAATCTCCTGGTTGAGGGCGATGAGCAGCCCCAGGCCGAGGCCGAGATAGGGTCGTTCCATGGAGGGTTCCCCCTGCCGGAATCAAAAAGGCCGGCCCATGGAGCCATGGCCGGCCGACTCGCAAACCGGGATTCCGGTCACTTCTTTGCGGGTTCGAAGGTTCCGCCCACCTTGTCGCACTCGGCCTTGGTCATCATCAGGAACCCCTTGCCCTTGCAGGAGTTCATGCCCTGGCAGGCGTTGGTGGCGGTGGCACAGGCGCTCTGGCCCTTGCAGGCGTTGGCGCCCAGGCACTTGCCGGGGGCGTCACCGGCCATGGTGGCCACCGGCGCACCGGCGAGCATGGTGGCGGCCGCGGCGGCAAGCGCCAGGCCCTGGATCTTTTCTGCTGTGGATTTCATGTCGTCATCCTCCTGGAATGGATTGTCAGATTGGGCGGGCCGTGGCCCGCAGTGCGGCCGGCACGCGGCGGCCACACTTCCAGAGACCGCCCCTGTAGTGATTATTTTTCAGGGCGGTGAAGGAAGTATACGTCAAAGCATGCAGGATGCCCCGGTCCTGCTATGATCGGGGCCTCGACCACCATCTTCCCGGGAGCCGTAATGAACAGGAAAACCGCAACAAAGAAATCCGCCGCGAAGAAAGTCGCCAAGAAAAAGGCGGCCGTGAAGAAGAAGGGGGTGAAGAAAGCCGCTGCCAAAAAGAAGACGGCGAAGAAAAAGACCGTGAGGAAGGCGCCCGCACCAACCCGCAGGGTGAGCGACCAGGAGCGCTACGAGATGATCCAGCGCCACGCCTACTTCCTGGCCGAGGCGCGCAACTTCGAGCCCGGCCACGAGCTGGAGGACTGGATCGAGGCGGAGCGCTTCGTGGACGAGATGCTGAAGAAGCTGTAGGAAGCTCAGCGCAAACCCAGGCGGCGCAGGAAGGCCGCCCGGGCCGTCTCGTCCTCCAGCTCGCTCTCCTCCACCACCGTCAGCGCCGGATACGCCCGCTGGACGAAGGCGGCAAAGAGGCCGGAGACGCGATCCCGCTCTTCTCCCCCGGGGGCGAAGAGCGGCACCGACCCGAGCCCGCAGCTGGGCGAGCGGGACTTGAGGATCAACGCGTCCAGGGAGGCCAGCAGGGGCTCCGCCTTCCGGTTCCAGGCCAGCAACCGGTCCGTTACGTCCCGCTCCGGATCCTCCACGCCGCGCGCCCGGATGGCACCGTCCAGCCGTACCAGCTGCACCGGCGGGCGCGGCACCGGCAGACCGGCGCCGGTCTCGGGGCAGAGGGGCACCAGTTCCGCCCGCTGCGCCAGCTCGCCCAGGATCCAGGCGTGGGGCTTGGAGGCGCCGTCGTAGCGCACCGGCTCGCCCAGCAGGCAGGCGCTCACCCCGATTCTCGGCTTCGATTCAGAAGGCATCCGCCTCCACTTCCAGGTAGGCCAGGCTGACGTGGCTGCCCACCAGCTCATCGAAGTCCACCCACTCTTTCCAGCGCGCCAGCTTCGGCAGCAGCTTCGGCTTCATCTCGAAGTCGCTCAGGTCCTCCTCGAAGAGCGCCTTCACGCCATCGTAGACCGCCTGCAGGTAGTCGCGGTACTCGGTGGCCGCCTCGGGCCCGCCACTACGGCCGTGGCCCGGGACGAACACCTTCGCACCGCTGGCCAGGGCCCGCTCCAGGGCGCGGAGGTTGCCCCGGAAGCTGCCGTCGTTCATGCGCAGCATGCGGCCGTGGCCGGCGTTGTCGCCGAGAAAGATCACCGACTTCTGCGGCAGCAGGATCATGATATCGGTGTCGGTATGGGCCTTGCCATCGTGGAGGATGCGGAAAGTGAAGCCGCCGATCTCGATGTCGGTCTGATCCTCCACCGGCGCGTTGGGCTCCACCACCCGGGTGCCCTCGGTGGCCCCCTTGGTGAAGTCGCGCATCACTTCCAGCCATTGCTCGCCGGCGCCCTGGGCCACCCGCTCGATCATCCTCGGATGGGCGTAGATCTTCACGCCGGGAAAGGCCTCGACGATGGCCTGGTTGGCCAGCCAGTGATCACCGTGCACGTGGGTGTCGAAGACCGCCACCACCGGCTTGCCGGTGACCTTGCGGATCTCGCCCAGCACCATCTCGCCCACCTGCACACTGGAGCCGGGATCGACCACCACCACTCCCGCGTCGGTGACGACGAAGGCGGGATTGTTCATGAAGCCCTGGTTCTCGGGGCTGGGCACGCCCAGGGGACCGTGGATCACCCAGACCCCCTCGGCCACCTGCTCCGGCGGATAGCTCTTGCGCAGGGGCGGCGCCTTCTCCGCCCACGCCAGGGGCGCGGCCAGGACGAGGACCAGCAGCAGGGAAAGGGACGTTCTCATGGTTTCTCCTCCTTATGGTTGCAGCCGGGCAGTATAATCCAGCAAGCAGGAAAACGGTCGGGCCGCGGCCCGAAACGAAGGAACCGCCATGAACGACCTCGTCCAGCGCGCGAAGGAATTCGCCACCAGCGCCCACAAGCGCATCGACCAGCAGCGCAAGTACAGCGGCCAGCCCTACGACGTCCACCTCAAGGCGGTGGCCGCCCTGGTGGCCGAGGTGGGCGGAGACGAGGAGATGATCGCCGCCGCCTGGCTCCACGACACGGTGGAGGACACCCCCGCCACCCACCACGATATCGAGGACACCTTCGGCCCCGGTGTGGCCCGGCTGGTGTGGGAGCTCACCGACATCAGCCGCCCCGGCGATGGCAACCGGGCCGTGCGCAAGGCCATGGACCGCGACCACCTGGCGCAGGCCTCGGACCGCGCACAGACCATCAAGCTGGCCGACCTCATCGACAACGCCCGCGACATCTGCAAGCACGACGAGCGCTTTGCCCGCACCTACCTGCAGGAGATGGCCGCCTTGCTGGACGTGCTCAACCGCGGCCACCCCGAGCTGCTGCGCCGCGCACGCAAGCTGCTGGGCAGGTGCGAGGAGAAGCTGGACATCACCCTCCCCGCCCACGGCATGGAGGTGGAAGAGGCGGAGCAGCTGCACCGCAAGACCCTGGGCTTTGCCCGCCGCCGCATCCAGCGCCTCTTCAACGACGCCTTCACGGCGCGGGACATCGCCGAGCCCCTGGTCTCCTTCGACGAGGACCGGGATCCCGCCCGCATCCTGGAGGCGATGGAGGCGAAGCGGGTCTCGGTGGCCGGCATCCGCCACCAGGGCCTGGTGCACGCCTACCTGCGGCGCGAGGACCTGGCCGCCGGCCTCGTCCCGCGTCAGGCCCGCCGCTTCAGCCCCGACCAGGTGGTGGCGGGCGACGCCGGCCTGCCGGCGGTGGTGGAGGTGCTCACCCGCCACCACCACTGCTTCGTCACCGTGCTGGGCACGGTGAACGGCGTCATCACCCGCTCGGAGATGGAAAAACCCCTGGTGCGCATGTGGCTCTTCGGCATGATCACCATGCTGGAAATGCGCCTGGCGGAGATGATCGCCGAGCGCTGGCCCGGCGAGAGCTGGACGGAACTGGTGAGCCGGGGCCGCTTGGAGAAAGCGAAGAAACTGCAGGAGGAGCGGAGCCGCCGCGGCCAGCAGGTGTCGCTGCTGGAGTGCCTGCAGCTCTCCGACAAGGGCTACCTGGTGATCCGGGATCCCGACTACTTCCGCCAGCTCGAGCTGCAGTCGAAGTCCCAGGGGCAGGAGGCGATCCGCGCGCTGGAGTCCCTGCGCAACAACTTGGCCCACAGCCAGCCCATCACCACCGGCGACTGGCCCCAGATCGTGCGCATGACGCGTCTGGTGGCGGGTACCGGTACCTGACCCCGATCGGGGCTTCCCTCCCC
>JALWGP010000098.1 GCA_027038775.1 Sedimenticola sp.
GAGCTTCGCTGTATTTGGTACCCAGCTGAAAGATGTGGCCGACTTCGATGCCCCGGGCGATGGTGAGCACGCCCTTGCCGTCGGGGCTGGGGTCGCCTTCCACCACGTTACGGATGTCCGCCACCTCAGGCAGGGGAGCATCCCGTTCCCAGTTGATGCCGAAGTAGTGCTTGCCGTCGATATTGGCGCCGGCGGCGAAGTCGGCCAGTACCGCCACCGAGCGGTCGGCGATCATGGGGATGGGCAGCTTCACCGGGCCGAGCGAGCCGGGACCGGCGCCCACCGCGGCGCGGATCTCCTCCTCGCTGGCGAAGCGCAGCGGACTGGCCACCTGGGGCAGCTTGGCGGCCTTGACCTCGTTGAGTTCGTGGTCACCGCGCACCAGCAGGGCCACCAGGCCGCCGTCGGCCCCTTCCACCACCAGGGTCTTCACCGTCTGCTCGATGGGGATGTCGAACTGCTCCACCAGCTCGGCGATGGTCCTGGCGTTGGGGGTGTCCACCAGTTCCAGCTCGCGGCTCGGATCGGGGCGCTCGCTGCGGTCGGGGAGCGCCTCGGCCAGCTCCACGTTGGCGGCGTAGTCGCTGTCGGTGGAGAAGGCGATGGCATCCTCGCCGGTGTCGGCCAGCACATGGAACTCGTGGGAGGCATTGCCGCCGATGGCGCCGGTGTCGGCGGCCACGGCGCGGAATTCCAGGCCGCAGCGCGTGAAGATGCGGCTGTAGGCGTCGTGCATGGCCTGGTAGGTCGCGTCCAGGGAGGCCTGGTCGAGATGGAAGGAGTAGGCGTCCTTCATGATGAATTCGCGCGCCCGCATGACTCCGAAGCGGGGGCGGATCTCGTCACGGAACTTGGTCTGGATCTGATAGAAGTTGACCGGCAGCTGGCGGTAGCTCTTGATCAGATTGCGCGCCAGGTCGGTGATGATCTCCTCATGGGTGGGGCCGAGGCAGAACTCGCGGCCGTGGCGGTCGTGGAAGCGCAGCAGCTCGGGGCCGTACTGCTCCCAGCGGCCCGACTCCTGCCACAGCTCGGCGGGCTGCACCACGGGCATCAGCAGCTCCAGGGCGCCGGCGCGATCCATCTCCTCGCGCACGATGCGTTCCACCTTGCGCAGCACCCGCAGGCCCAGGGGCAGCCAGGTGTAGAGGCCCGAGGCGAGGCGGCGGATCATGCCGGCGCGCAGCATCAGCCGGTGGCTGGGGATCTCGGCGTCGGCCGGGGTCTCCTTGAGGGTGTTGAGGGGGAACTGGGAGGTACGCATGTTTGTGGGTGGCTTTCCGGGTTCGGGGTCTATCGGGGCGGGTGGCGGTGGGTCGATGGCGGGGTTTCGGCAGCAGGGATGCTGCCGCAAAGCCTACAGGGAAGTATTCACGGCGTCCCCGCCACGAAGGATCCCCCACCGGCCCCACGACCAAGCACCACGTCGGACTGAAGTCCGGCCTACAGTTGATTACTGACTACTGACAACTGACCACTTCAAAATGAACGACGTACAAGCCTACATGCAGGAGACCGGCCGCAGGGCCCGCGCCGCCGCGCGGGTGCTGGCCGCCGCCACCAC
>JALWGP010000099.1 GCA_027038775.1 Sedimenticola sp.
GCGGGTTACACGGGGCTGTACGGCGAAAAGTCCCGCAACCTCTTCGCCGTACAGCCCCGTGTAACCCGCTGCAGCCAGCAGGACCACGCCGAGAATCACGCCACCGAGAATCGCCGGCCGGAAGAACCAGCGCCGGCCGACACGACACCCCGGCTTTCCGAACTCCGAATCCGCCAGCGCGTAGGCCACATGCGCTGCCTTGACCACGTGGCTTCCATCGGTGAAAGCCGCCATCAGCGACTTGTCGGCCAGGATGCTCACCCGCCGCGCAAGCCCTTTTGAACCCCTTGCGATCGCCTTCACTGCACGGGTACTGAAAACATCCGGCCCGCGATAGCCCGAATTGGCCATGCGGAACTGCAGGTACTCCTTCACCTCCTGCGCCGTGAACGGCTCCAGGCGAAAACTGTGGGTGATCCGTTCCCGGAGCTGGCGGATCTCGGGCCGGGAGAGGTTCACATCCAGTTCCGGCTGCCCGAACAGCACCATCTGCAGCAGCTTACGGGTGCCGGTTTCCAGGTTGGAGAGCAGGCGGATCTCTTCCAGGGTCTCGAGGGACATGTTCTGTGCCTCCTCGATGAAGACCACCACCTGTCTCTCCTGCGCATGGCGCTCGAGCAGCGCCTCCTGCAGGTGATGGATGAGCTCCAGGTGGCTTGCCCCGTCAGGCACCCCCAGCTCCATCTCGAAGGCGATGGCCCGCAGAACCTCCACCGGAGAGAGGGAGGGATTGCCCAGGTAGACGATCTCCATCCGGTCGGAGAGACGCTCCTCCAGGACCCGGCAGAGCATGGTCTTGCCGGAACCCACTTCACCACTCACCTTGACGATTCCTTCACCCTGGAGAATGGCGTACTCCACCGCCTCGAGTATGGGACCACGCAGGGCACCGCCATAGAACTGGCTGGTGTCCGGCGTGATCCGAAACGGAGGCTGGCGCAGCCCCCAGTGCTCGAGATACATCTATCTTCCCCCCTCATGAATGCGGCTGCCCGGCCTCCGGTTGCCAGGCCCGCCGACGTCCACTGGAATTCCCGTCATTTTTTTGCCTCCGGGCTCCCTGTCACAGGGAATGTAGCAACATGCATGCCATTGATCCTGTCGGCAATTTTCCCGGGGAGTTGCGTCGCAGTAAGGCCCGGCTTGATAGGGTTCACAAACCGGCCCGCACGCGCGCAGGCCACCGGAAACCGGGATGGAGCGCCCCCGCGCCGGGGATCCGCCGGTGGTAGCCACCGATCTTGCCTTGGAACGGCCAAAGATGAATACTCTGGCAACAGTTACCGGAAGGCGGAAACCGCGCGTGTCCATCTACTCCCTGGATAAACTCATCTCCGAAACCCGTCGCCTGGCGGCGGAATTCCGTCGCACCACGGGCCAGGTGCTGCCCGTCTCCGCGGAAATCGCCCGCTACGACGCGGCGCGCATCCTGGGCCTGGAGCTGAAGGAGCAGCGGACCCGGGGCGTGGACGCCATCGGCCGCGGTGAGCGGGAGGGCCGGAAGATCCAGATCAAGGGACGGGTCATCGTGGACGAACGGAAGGGCGGCCAGCGCATCGGCCAGCTCAACCGGGATGGCGACTGGGACCTGGTGATCCTCAGCCTCATGGATGCAGATTACGAGCCTTTCGAGATCTACGAGGCCACGCGGGAAGAGATGCTCGAGGTCCTGGACGATACGTCCAGCAAGCGGGCACAGCGGGGCGCCATGTCAGTGGCGCGATTCAAGATCATCGGCAGGCTCATCTGGAGCAGGGAGAATGGCCTCGAGCCCGAGGTGTGGAGCAACTCCTAGAGATTCACCCCTCCACCTGCCGGTAGGCGCGCGTGGCGGCCCTGCCGCGCGCCACCTCCCGCAACACCCGCGCCGACTCCTCCCTGCCGGAAGCGACGAGGGAAGCGACCTCCCTGTCCACTTCCAGGATCTCCCGCAGTACCGCCTGCACCTCTTCCGGAGAAGGCAGCACGCCCTGCGAAAACCAGTTCCTGAGCAGGAACTGCCGCCGAGACTCCAGCCACTGCACGCGTTCCCACTCCCCCGCCCTGGCGGGATCCAGCATCCTCTGCGTGAGCTTCAGTGCCTCACGCAGCTTCTCGATGCTGTCGGCCTCTCCGTTGGTCGTTTCCTTGGCCTGGTACATGACTAGCGCGCCGCCGCGGCCTTCTTGGTTTCCTCGAGATGCGCCGGCAGCTCATCCCATGCGCGCTTCACTTCCAGCAGCAGCGAGGTCACTTCGTCCAGGATGGCGGGATCGTTCCTGGCACCCGCCTCTCCCAGGCGTCGCACCATGTAGTCGTAGAGTGCATCGAGATTGCTCGAGATCTCTCCGCCCTGCTCCATGTCCAGGCTGCTCTGCAGCCCGCTGATGATGGAGATGGCCCAGCTGATGTGCCGGCCCTTTTCCGCCACGTCGCCGTGACGCATGTGCCCCTTGGCTGCAGCGATCTTTTCCAGGGCCCCCTCCAGCAGCATCTGGATGAGACGATGGGGTGTGGCATCCTCCACCCCGGTGGAGGCGCTCACGTTCCGGTAGTGGGACAGGGCCGTGTTCATTCTGGGATTGAGCATTTCTGTCTACCTCGTATCCTGTCGTTCATCCAGGTTTATTTCTTGTTGTTGACCATGGCGGCCAGGGCGTCGAGCTGCCGGCCAAGATAGTCACTGGTGGTGGTCATTTGCGCCATCAGGGTGTCCAGTGCCGTAAACTGGTCGCGGTAGCGCTTCTCGATCATCTCCAGCCTTCTCTGCAGGGCCTCCCGCTGGTCACCGACGCGCTCGATGCTGCTGTTCACGCCCTGGATGACACTGTCGATCATGCCATCGGTGCCGACGAACCCTTCAATGAGATCATCGACCCGAACCGCGAAACCTTTATCGCCATCGGAGAAAAAATTGGTGACGCTGTCGGGATTGTCCTGCAGGGCGGCCTCGAGCTTGGCCGGGTCGAATTCAAGCTTGCCCGTGTCCTTGTTGGTGCGGATTCCGAACTCAGCCAGGTAGGTGTAGTCGCCCAGCCCCCGGAACGCCTGGTTGAAGACGCCCCGCAGGCCGGATTCCACCCTGCGAACCAGGCTGTTGCCGTTCAGGCTGCTGCTGGCCAGGCTGGAGAGCGTCTCCTTCAGCTCATTGTAGGCATCCACGAACCCCCGGACCGCGTTGACCGCCACGGCGGGATCTTCCGCGACCGTGACCACGGCGGTCCCGGTACCCACCAGGTCCAGGGTGACTCCGTTGATCACGTCGGTGATTTGGTTGCCGCTGCGTGTGACCGACACGCCATCCACCACGAGGGATGCATCCAGCTCGGTATCGCTGGAGAGCAGCACGCCGTTGGAATCCCTGTTGAGCGTGGAGAAACTGAAAGTGGTCGCATCCAGGGTGCCGCCGTAGGAGACCTGTACCCGTCTGTCATAGCCGCTCTCTCCGGAAGTGAGCACGAGGGTCTGGTTGCCGTTGTCACCGGTGATCAGTCCGGCGGTGATCCCGGTTTCGTTGGCGTCCACGTTGATGGCCGCCTGGATCTCCTCCAGCGTCATGGCCGTGGAGAGGTCGATGGTGAAGCTGGCCGTGCCGGAGGTGATGGTGAGGGAATCGCCGGCACTTCCACCGAAGGTCTGGGTGGAGGCGAACTCGGCCGAACCATACTTGTGGCGCTGGGCCAGCCGGTTCACCGTCACATCATAGGTGGAGGGCACCACGTCGGCCCCGGTGCGGACGGACAACACCGATTCGTCACTGCTCCTGCCACTGGTCGCCTGGAAGGTCTCCTGGCTCTTCAGCGAAGAGAGGGAGGACTGGAGGGTGGAGAGCGCGCTCTTGAGGGAACCGTAGCCCGATATCTCGGCCTGGTAACCCGCCTCTTTCTGGTCGAGCTTGGCCAGCGGCTGACTTTCCACCGCCATCAGCTGGGAAATGATGCCGTTGACGTCCAGGCCGGAGCCCAGTCCGGGTGCGGAGATACCTGCCATCTTCTGGTTCCTCGTCAGGAGTGCGACGGAGCGGGTTCCTGTCTCACCGGCAGCCCCCGCCCACGCCGGAAAATCGGCTCACCGGTTTACCAGGAAACAGGTAGCAAGAGTCATGCCTTTGCCCGGAAAAGCACCGAGGCCGCAGCCCCGGAATCGAAGATCTTCTCCGAAACCTCGCTGAGGCGCTTGCGCATCTCCCGGATCTCCTCGGGCGGAATCTCCCGGACCACGTCCCTGGTCTGCGCATCCACCACCTTCACCACTACTTCCCCGTTGTCCTCGTCGATACTGAACTCCAGCTCCCGCTGGACCATCTGCACGAAGTCGTTCAGCTTCTCCACGATGGCGCTCAGCTGTTCGCCCTCCACCGGGGCCGCGTCCTCCCGCTTGCGGGCCTCCGGCCCGGGGGCATCCGCGCGGATGGCGGCACTGTCGGTGGGTTCCCTGATCCCCTGAGCCTCGCCCGCAGGCCGCAGCGGCACCACTCCTGCCGGATTGCGAGAAATTTCATTGATCATGGTCTTCACCTTTTCAGGTCAGGGGGGGACCCCCACAGGGGGCCCTCCCGTTTCCTGATGCCTTACTGCAGCAGCGAGAGCACCACCTGCGGCGCGGCGTTGGCCTGGGAGACCATGGCCACACCAGCCTGTTGCAGGATCTGCGCCCGGGTCATGGCCGCGGTCTCTGCGGCGAAGTCGGCATCCTGGATGCGCGACCTGGCAGCGCTGAGGTTCTCGGCGGAAATGCTGAGATTGGCGATGGTGGACTCAAAGCGAGTTTGGGTGGCGCCCAGGGTCGCACGCATTCCATTTACCTTCTGCAGCGCATAATCGAGTGCCTGGAGCGCACTGGTCGCATCGGAAGCCGTGAGCACGTTCACATCATTCAAGATGGTCCGGCTTGCAGTGGAGGCCCCCTCCGAAAGACCAAAATCAGCTGCATCTGCACCAGCCAGGATAATGGAGGCATCTGCCGTCCCGTCACCCACGTCCGTGGACAGTACCACTCCAGCCTGGTAGGTGTTATTGCTGATAGCAGCGCCACCAAGCAACGTAGACGTGGTATTGATCACCATGTCTGCTGCATTGGCACTGGTGAGAGTGATGTTGGTCCCATCATTGGTAGCCGTGACTCCCGTCTGTGCCGATACATCATTGATGGCAGTAGTGAGCGTGTCGATGTCATCCGTGGCCGCAGTATATGAGATATCGACACCGTTAATCGTCAACGTATCATCCACGTCCGCGTGTGCGAAGCTGACGGAAAGCGTCGATGCCTTGGTGGCAGAAACACCCGAATCATTGGCTACTTGGTTGATGGCATCAATTAGATCATCAACGTCACCACTGGCAACCGCAGCACTGGTATCAATGGTCGTCCCGTTGATGGTGAAAGCTCCACCACTTCCCGTCATGGTCGCCGAGTCTACCGAGGCGCCGGTGGCAAGATCTGCACCAAGCTTGGCGCCCCGGGCATCCATCCCGGTCACGGTAATGGTCTGGTTCTGATTCGCGCCAACCTGGAAGGTCAGGGAACTCATACTTCCATCCAGGATGTTCTGACCGTTGAACTGGGTGGTGTTGGCGATGCGGTTGACCTCGGCGATCAGCTGCTGAACCTCGTCGTTCAGGGCCTGGCGATCACTTGCAGTATTGGTATCGTTCACCGCCTGCACCGCGAGCTCCCGGATCCGCTGGATGGCATCACCCATGGTGGAGAGTGCACCCTCGCCGGTCTGGGCAAAGGAGATTCCGTCGTTGGCGTTGCGGATGGCCTGGTTCAGACCCCGGATCTGGGAGGTCATGCGCTCGGAAATGGCCAGGCCGGCGGCATCGTCCTTGGCGCTGTTGATGCGCAGGCCGGTGGACAGGCGCTGCATGGAAGTGGCCAACATGTTGTTGGTCTTGTTCAGGTTGCGCTGGGCATTCAGCGACATGATGTTGGTGTTGATTACCATTGCCATGGTGAATTCTCCACTGTATCTGGCGATCCTCGGACCGCTCGTTTGTACCTAGCGGATATGTCCGCGAAAAGGACAATTACCGCTTCCAGCCACCTGATCGGCCACAGGGGAGATTTCTTAAGGCAAAAAAAATGGCGCATCCTTGCGCCGGGAGGTCATGCCACATCCAGAGAGAATCCGGTCAGAGATAGTTGAAGAGCGACAACCCCTCGATCTTCATGAAGGTCTGCTGGGAGGCCTGCAGCGTGAGCATCTGCTGCTGCAGCCTGGCGACGGCTTCGGCGTAGTCCAGGTCTTCCAGCCGGGATCGATTCTCTTCCATGATGAGGGTGAAGGAGTCGTGGATCTCGCGCTGGTTTTCGATGGCGTTCATGCGACCACCGATCCGCGCCCGCCCCTGGTCGAGGCGTTCCATGGCGTTGTCGAGCTGCGTCAGGGTGACCCCCGATGGTGCGTTGGCGTCCAGGTCGTCAGCAAACCGGCGGACGATGGAGAAGAGATCGGTGGTGCCGCCACTGGCGTCGTCGATACCCATGAACAGCTTGTCGCCGGGGTCGTTGACGGCCACGTGGCGGTTGTCCGCGATCTGCACCAGCCGCTGCCCGTGGTCGCCCTGGTAGGCGTAACCGCCGGCACCGTTGTCCACGAAGGGCTTGACGCCGGAACGGTAGCCGGAGAAGAGGTACTCGCCGTTTGCATCGACCTCGTTTGCCAGTGACAGCAGGCCATCCAGGTGCTGCCGCACCTCCAGGGCGATGTCCCGGCGGTCCGCCGGAGTGAGCGAATCGTTGTTGCCCTGCACCGCCAGCTCCCGCACGCGCTGCAGGGTGTTGACCATGTTCTGCAGGACCTCCTCTTCTCGGCGCAGCTTGGATTCCGCACCCACCGTGTTGCGCTGGTACTGTTCCACGTGGGCGATGAAGTTGTTCAACTCCATCACCCTCGCCGCCCCCGTGGGATCGTCGGAGGGCGCCAGCATCCGCTTGCCGGAAGAGAGCTGCAGCTGGGTCTTGCTCAGCGACGACTGGTTGTCGAGCATGCTGTTCACGCTTTGCCGGTACCAGAGTGCGGTCGATATGCGCATGATCCCTTACCCCCTGGTGGCGTTGAGCAGTGTCTGGAACATCTCGTCCGCGGCGGCAATCACCTGGGCGGCCGCCTGGTACGCCTGCTGGTAGCGGACCAGGTTGGCCGCCTCCTCGTCCAGGTTCACCCCGGCGATGGCTTCCCTCTCGGCAATGGAACGCTCCAGCATCCGGTCCTGCGCGACACCGGCCATCTCCACCTGGCGGGTGGTGCTGCCGGCCTCGCCGACCATGCGCTGATAGGCCTGGTTGACGCTTTCGGTTCCGTTCCCCAGCAGCCTCGCGTCGAAGAGGCCGGCCAGGGAGAGCGCGTTGCGGTTGTCGCCCGTGCCCCCGGTGTTGTAGGCCACGCTGAACTCGTCCCCCGCAGCGGCGGCACCGCTTATGCGCACCCGGTAGCCGTAGTCCAGCCCTCCCGGCGAGGGAAACACCTCGTCGCCGGCGGCCGGATCGTAGCCGGTCACGGTCTCCAGCAGCGTGGGGCTGGCGGGATTGGTGTTGTCGTAGATCTCGTAGGTGGTGGCGCTGGTGAAGCGGATCAGGACCGGCGGCGTGAGTGCGCCGGGATTGCCCTGGAAGGCGGCATTGGAGATGTCCGTCACCTCTCCGGGGGTGACGCTGGCGCTGCCCGTGTTGGCGGTCGAAGCGGAGGCGAGCACGGGCGAGGCGGCGGCGATCAGGGCGGGATCGGTGATGCGCAACTGCAGGTCCATGGCCCCGTTGCGTACCGGCTGCAGCAGGAAGGTGTCCCCTGCGGCCGCCGCGGGATCCACGACGATGCGCATGCCATCCACAATGAACGGATCGGCGGCGGTCCCGCTGCCGCTCATGGCCACCGACTGCCCGGTGTCCGTGCGGTTCAGCGACCAGTTGCTGCCGTCGAACTGCAGCTTGTATTCCGCGCCGGTAAGCTGTCCGACGTCGTCCCAGGCGACGGAGAGGGCGCTTCCGGTCCCCGGATAGGCGTCCCACTGCGGATCACCGACGGTGAAGAACGCCTCGCCCAGCGAGCCGCTGAGGTCCATGCCCCGCTGGTGCTGTTCATTGACGAATTGGCCGACGGCCAGCGCAATCCTTCCCAGGTCGTTGACGGCCGGATCGAGCATGCGTTCCCGGAAACCGAGCAGGCCGCCGAGTTCACCTCCCGAGAGCTGCTCGCTGATGGGCACCAGCCCGTTGGCGCCGGCCTCCAGCCCCACCTTGAGGGGCGCCTGCACGCCTTCCGCCCGGTAGGTGGTGAGCCGGGTGACGGTATTGCCCACCACCAGCGCCTGTCCGGTGCCCACCATGACGTTGATGGAGCCGTCGTCCTGGGTGACAGTGGTCACCGACACCTTCTCGGCCAGCTGACGGATCAGGGTGTCCCGCTGGTCCAGGAGATCGTTGGGTGGCTGCTCGTCCGCCACACCGTCGGCCAGGACGATCTTGTGGTTGAGATCGGCGATGGCCGTGGTCAACCGGTTGATCTCGTCCACGCTGCCCTGGATGGCCGTGTTCACCTGGTCGCCGACCCCCTGCAGCCAGCCGCCCAGGGCGTGGAAACGGTCGGCCAGCGCCTGGCCTTCGCTGATCACCACCTGGCGGGCGGCGGTGGAAGCGGGATCGTTGGCCAGATCCTGCATGGCGCCGAAGAACCGCTGCAGGGCACTGCTCATGCCCGCGTCCGGATCGGCCAGGACGTCGTCCACCTGAGTGGCGAAGCGGTGGAAGGTCTGCAACTCAGCACTCGAGGCGGTGTAGCCACGCACCTGGTTCTCCACGAACCCGTCGTAGATGCGACGCACACCAACGGTGTCCACCCCGGTCCCCAAGTAGCCGAATCCGCTGTACTGGGGAGGACGGGAGACGAACTCCACCTGCTGCCTGCTGTAGCCTTCGGTATTGGCGTTGGCGATGTTGTGGGCGGTGGTGTTCAACGCCCGCTGGAAGGCAGCCAGTGCCGAGCTCCCGATGCCGAACAGGCTGCTCATGCTCATGCCGTTCTGTCCTCCTCCAGACAGTGCCGGACCGTTCTGTTCATCGATCTGTCCTCAGGGTTGCGCAAGGCCGTGGCCGGCACATCCCTGTGCGCGGCGGCATCCCGATTTCCCGGGATATCCCTCCTGTCGGCCGGTGGCGGAATAACTTGAGCATTTTTTTCAACCCGATTTCAGTTCCGCCACGGCCTGGGCGAACCCGCGCCCGGAGAGAATGCGTCCAACCTTTTCCGCGTAGGCCGGATCCGTGGCATAGCCGGCCCGCTGGAGTTCCCCGATGTATTCCAGCGGCCGGTCCGCCTTCTCCAGGGCATCCCGGTACCTGGGGTTGCTGCGGATGAATTCCGCGTAGTCCTCCATGCTCTCCGTGGGCGAACGGTAGCTGCGGAAGGCCGCCCGTTCCCTCACTGCCACGCCGTCCCGGTACTCCAGGGTGGTGAGCGTCAGCCGTTCGCCACGCCACCGCCCGTCGGCCTTGATGCCGAAGAGATTGAAGCTGTCCCCCTGGCCGTTCCGGGGGGTGCGCCGGCCCCAGCCCGATTCCAGCGCCGCCTGTGCAAGGATCACCTCCGGGTTCACCCCCAGCCTGGCCGCGGCGCGCTCCGCTGCGGGCCAGAGGCGGCGCACGAACTGGACCGGGCTCTCGGGCGGCCACTCCGCCTCCACGAAGGGCCCCAGCTCCTCCACCACGGGCTTTGCAGCGGCGGCGGGGGTGGCAAAGGGTTTCCGGCCCGGCAACGCCATGCCGGTACCGGTCGCCGGCGGGGCTCCCCGGGATTCGAGCTGCTGCTCGAGGAACCCGGCCAGCCCGATGGTCTGGCTGTTGGCCAGCTCCAGGGCGATCTGCTGGTCGAACATCTGCCGGTAGAATCTCACTTGGTCGCTCTCCCCGGTGCCCGCGGCTTCACCCGCCTGGCGCATGGACTTGAGCATGATCTGGATGAACATGGCCTCGAACTGGCGTGCGACCTCCTTTCTCGCCTCGGGCGACTGCCGGCGGGCACCCGCCTTCAGTTCGGCCAGGCCGCCGAAATCGGTGTAGACACGCGCTGTGGCAATGGGACTGTTCATCAGATCACGATCAGCTCCGCCCGAAGGGCCCCCGCCTCCTTGAGCGCCTCGAGGATGGCCACCAGGTCCCCCGGTGCCGCACCCACCTGGTTCACCGCCTTGACGATATCCTCCAGCTTGATGCCGGGGCGAATAAGGAACATGCGGTTGCCCTCCAGGCTCACGTCCACGCTGGACTGGGGCACCACCGCCGTGGTGCCCGCACGCGCAAAAGGCCCCGGCTGGCTCACGGCGGTCTGCTCCGTGATGGTGACCACCAGGTTGCCGTGTGCCACGGCTGCCGGCAGGATGCGCACGTTGCGCCCGATCACGACGGTACCGGTGCGGGAGTTGACCACCACCTTCGCGGGCCCCTCGCCGGGCTCCACCGTGATGTTCTCCACCACCGATACGAAGGCCACCTTCTGGGAAAGATCCTGGGGCGCCCGCACCTGCACCGAAGCGCCATCGAGGGCCACGGCGGTCCCCTCTCCCAGGGTCCGGTTGATGGCCTTCACCATCCGCGCCACCGTGGTGAAGTCGGGCGTGTGGAGGTTCAGCACCAGCTGGCGCTCGAAACCGAAGGGAGAGGTGACCGTCCGCTCCACGGTGGCGCCGTTGGGAATACGGCCCGCGCTGGGCACGTTCACCGTGATCTTGGAGCCGTCGCTGCCCTGGGCACCGAACCCGCTCACCACCAGGCTCCCCTGGGCGATGGCATAGACCTGGCCGTCGGCGCCCTTGAGCGGTGTCATCAGCAGGGTGCCACCCCGCAGGCTCTTGGCGTTGCCGATGGAAGAGACAGTGACGTCGATGGTCTGGCCCGGCTTGATGAAGGGCGGCAGGGAAGCATGCACTATCACCGCCGCGACGTTCTTGGGCTTGGGATTGATGCCTGGCGGCACCACCACCCCCAGCCTGGCCAGCATGCTCTTCAGGCTTTGGGCGGTGAACTGGGTCTGGCTGGTCTGGTCACCGGTGCCGTCGAGCCCAACCACCAGCCCGTACCCTACCAGCTGGTTCTCGCGCACGCCGGCCACGGAAGCAAGATCCTTGATGCGTTCGGCCTGCCCCATGACCGGCAGCAGGAGCAGTGTGAAGAAAAACGCCTTGATCGCTTGCATTTCGCTCCCCTTGTTCAGAACGGCATCAGTGGGCTGAGGAAGAACTCGGTGAGCCAGCCCGGCCGCTGTGCACGGGCCAACGATCCCTTCCCGCTGTAAAGGATCTGCGCATCCGCCACCTTGGTGGAGGAGACGCTGTTGTCGGGCCCGATATCCATGGGCCGCACGATGCCGCGGATGCGGATGAACTCCTCGCCGTGGTTGATGGTGATCCACTTCTCGCCCTGCACCACCAGGTTGCCGTTGGGCAGCACCTCGGCCACGGTAACGGTGACGCGCCCTTCCAGCTTGTTGCTCTGCTTGCTGTCACCCGTGGTTTCGAACTTGTGCCCGGAATCCAGGCCCGCCTTGGTGGTGGGGATGGTGGTATCGTTGAAGACGCCCTTGATGCCGACGGAGCTTTCACTCGACGTGTCGATGGCGGTGTCAGCCTTCTTCTCCGCATTGGTACGCTCCTCCAGCACGATGGTGAGGATGTCTCCCACCCGCCGCGCCTTGAGGTCCTCGAAGAGGGACATCGCCGTCGAGGACCGGTAGATGGCGCCATTGTTGCCGGGCGGAGCAATCACCGGCACCGGCCGGGTAGCGGTGAAGGTGGGCTCCTCGCCCCGGGGCGTGGCACACCCCGCCAGTACCGCTGCCGCCAGTCCAAGGAAGCCCATTCTGATTGCTGTCCGGCCATTCATGAGCGGAGTCCCCGGTTACAGGTTGTTGTTGACGTACTGCAGCATCTGGTCCGCCGTGGCGATGGCCTTGGAGTTCATCTCGTAGGCGCGCTGGGTCTCGATCATGTTCACCAGCTCCTCCACGGTATTGACGTTGGAACTCTCCAGGGAACCCTGGATGAGGGTGCCCAGGCCGTTGAGTCCCGGCGTACCCACCTGGGGCGATCCGCTGGAGCCGGACTCGAGAAAGAGGTTGTCACCGATGGCCTGCAGGCCCGTGGGGTTGACGAAATCCGCCAGTTGGATGTTGCCCACCTGGGTGGGCGCCGAGCTGCCGGGCAACACCACCGAGACGGTGCCGTCGGAACCGATGGTGATGCTCTGGGCGTTGTCGGGAATGGTGATGCCGGGCTCGATGGGATAGCCCATGGAAGTGACCAGCTGTCCCTGGGAGTCCATCTGCACGGTACCATCGCGGGTGTAAGCCAGGGTACCGTCCGGCATCAGGATCTGCAGGAATCCGCGGCCCTGGATGGCCATGTCCAGCGCGTTGCCGGTCTGCACGATGTTGCCCTGGGTAAAGAGCTTCTCCGTGGCCACGGTGCGGACCCCCGTGCCCAGGTTCAGGCCCGAGGGCAGCTGGGTGTCCTGGGAGGACTGGGCGCCCACCTGCGCCAGGTTCTGGTACAGCAGGTCGGCAAAGACCGCCCGCGAGCGCTTGAAGCCGATGGTGCTGGCGTTGGCGAGGTTGTTGGAAATGGTCGCCATGCGGGTCTGTTGGGCCTCCAGCCCGGTCTTTGCGATCCAGAGTGCGGGATTCATGGTCTCTCTCCTCTTTTCAGATACTTGCCTTCACCCGGGCGTCAGCCCAGGCGAAGCAGCCCGGCGGCTGCACGGTCGTTGTCTTCTGCGGTCTTCATCATCTTGACCTGGGTCTCGTACTGGCGGGCCAGCTCGATGAGCCGGATCATGGATTCCACCGCGTTCACGTTGCTCGATTCGAGCGCCCCCGAGACCAGCGTCACCGAGGCGTCCGCCTGCGCCTTGCCACCCCCTTTCAGCCGGACCAAGCCGTCGTCTCCCTTGACCACCTGGTCCGGCGGTAGCTTCACCAGCTTGATGCGGTCCACGATGGCCAGCGCCTTCACCCCCTGCCCCAGCGGCCGGATGGAGATGGTGCCGTCGGCGCCGATGTCGAGCTTGGCGTTGGGCGGGATGGCAATGGGGCCGCCATTGCCGATCACGGGATGCCCGGCGCCGGTGGTGAGGATGCCGAAGCTGTTGACGTGCAGATCGCCCGCCCGGGTATAGGCCTCGCCACCGTCCGGCGCCTGCACGGCGATCCAGCCGTTGCCCTCCACTGCCACGTCCAGCTCCCTGCCCGTGCGCTGCAGGCTGCCCGGCGTCAGGTCCACTCCGTTGCCCTCGGTCATGCCGTAGACCCGGCTGGCCTGTCCCGGCCCGTGGAGCGGCAGGCTCACGGCGGAGGCCAGGTCGGCGCGGAAGCCGGTGGTGGTGGCGTTGGCCAAGTTGTTGGTGTTCACCGCCTGCGACAACATGGTCTGGCGGGCCCCGGTCATGGCGATGTAGAGCATGCGGTCCATGGCAGATCACCTAGGGCGGTTAACGCAGGTTGATGATGGTCTGGGTCACCGTGTCCTCGGTCTGGATCGCCTGGGCGTTGGCCTGGAAGTTGCGCTGTGCGGCAATCATCTTCACCAGCTGCTCGGTGAGATCGACGTTGGACTCCTCCAGCGCGCCCGACTGCACCAGGCCCAGGCCGGCAGTGCCGGGTTCGCTCACCACCGGGGGACCAGAGGCGAAGCTCTCCGCCCAGGCGGTGTCACCGATGGGCTGCAGCCCCTGCTCGTTGGCAAAGTTGGCCAGCACCACCTGGCCGATGGTGCGCGACTGCCCGTTGGTGTAGCGGGCGAAGATCATGCCCTCCTCGTCGATGTCCACCCCCAGCACCTGCCCCGTGGTGTAGCCGTCCTGGACCAGGGAGTTGACGGCGAAGTCACTGCCGTACTGGGTGCTGTTGGAAAGGTTGATGGTGATGGCCTGGTTGGGGGTGGCGCCGCCGGAGGGGCTCCAGGTAAGGGAGATGGGGTCGTTGGGCGCAGCGGAATTGTAGGAGCCGTCGGTGTTGAAGGTGACCGTGGAGGTGTCCTGCACGGCCCCGTCGATCATGGTGCGCACGGTCCACTGGTTGGCCGTGGCGGTCTTGCTGTAGTAGAGCGTGATGGTGTGGGGATTGCCAAGGCTGTCGTAGACGCTGGTGGAAGTGGAAGAGTTGTAGCCGGCCGGGTCGGGAACACCGCCAACGAGCGCCCAGGAGCTGTCGGTCTCGGGCGCCCTGGCATCGAAGTTGATGTTGGCCGACAGCGCCGACGTGGGCCGCGGTGCCGCATAGGTGGTGTCCAGCTGGATGGGCCCGATGCCGCCGGTGATGGCGCCGTTCTGGTCGGCCTGCCGGGCGTTGAGGAAGAGCCCTTCCCCGTTCACCACGTAGCCGTCACGGTCGAGGCTGAAGTTGCCGGCCCGGGTGTAGGTGTTGGCGCCGCTGCTGTCGGAGAGCATGAAGAACCCCCTGCCGTTGATGGCCATGTCCAGCGAGTTGCCGGTGTAGGCGATGTTGCCCTGTCCGAACTGCTGGGCGGCCTCGGCCAGACGCACGCCCTGGCCGATGGCGGTGCCCGGCGCGCCGTAGATGCTGGCCGCGTAGACGTCGGCGAACTCCGCCCGGGAGCCCTTGAAGCCCGTGGTGGAGGCGTTGGCGATATTGTTGCCGATGATGTTCAGGTCCGAGGAGGCGGCCCGGATGCCGCTCAATGAGGTATAGAATGCCATCTCTGTCTCTCCTTTCGATTGGGTCTGTGCTGTTCTCTCAAAGAATTTCCTGGATGCTGGCCAGCGGCACCGAACTGCCGTTCGCCAGGTTCAGCGTGAGGTCTCCGCCGTAGGGGCTGAGGCTCACGCTCTCCACGCGGGTGCGCAGCTTCAATGTGGCCTGCTGCGTCTCGCCGTTGCGTTCCACTTCCGCCACCAGGCGGTAATTGCCGGGGGGCGCCACACTGCCATCCTCGGCGAAGCCGTCCCACTTGAAGGGCACCTTGCCCTCCCCCTGCACCCCGAGCGGAATGGTGCGCACCAGGGCGCCGTTCTCGCCGTAGATCTTCACGGTGACATCGGTGGCGCTGCCGTCCAGCTCCACCTGCCCGGAAATGGTGCCGCCGGGCACGAACTGTGCAGCGCCTCCCTCGGCCATCACCTCGTGCCCCACCAGTCCGGCCGCCTTGATGGACTGGTCGGTGGCCATCATCTCCACCAGCGACTCCACGGTCTTCTGCAGCTCCTGGATGCCGTTGACGGTGGAGAACTGCGCCAGCTGGCTCATG